>JAGLSY010000231.1 GCA_023135545.1 Thermoplasmata archaeon
GTCGGGGATATCTCGGTGTTGTGGACCGTTAACAATGGTGGGGGCGCTGCGGCAGAAACAAATCCAGGCATGGGGACCATGTCAACATTCAATGCCAACTCGTCCGGCGGTGCAGCCACCTGGACCGCAGAGGACATTATCGGAAATACGGATACTGTTGTATTTACAATAAATCCACCGGAAATCGATGAGATATACATAGTTGACACCCCAGGTACAGGCTCAGCAGTTATCCCGGACCAGGCAGTGAATGTTGATTATTCGATAACAGGTTATGCAGCAGCCTACAACAATAGTATAGGTTACATGGGGGATGTTTCGGTTACATGGTGGGTAGTAAACACAGGCTCAAATGCCTCCACAAATCCCCTTGCAGGTTCCGACACTTCCACATTCCATTCCGGATACTTAGGGGGCACGGCCGCCTGGTGGGCCGATGACGGCGCAGGCCACACAGTTTCTGTGGAATTTACAGTCAATTCTCCGGATGTGGATTATATACTAATAGTGAATACACCTGAAAGTGGTTCTTCTGAGATACAAAATCAGATCGTAGATGTAGGGTTATCACTTCAAGGTTATGCAGCGGCTTTCAACAGTTCAATAGGTTATCTTGGGGATGTGCCAGTCACATGGTCGGTAGATAATACGGACGGGGCCACCTCATCAACGAGTCCACCTTCAGGTTCAACTTCCATTTTCTATTCCGGAACAACCGGCGGTGCAACCAACTGGACTGCCGACGATGGTGCAGGACATACTGATACAGTGACAATCACAATCAATCCACCCTCCCTGGATTACATATTGATAGTGGACACAGCCGACACAGGTTCAGATGTGATAACCGATCAAACAGTGCTTCTCGATGTTGATATCTGGGGCTATGCCGCAGGCTTCAACAATACTATCGGTTATATCTATGATGTTTCAGTGACGTGGTCTGTTATCAACTCGGGAGGTGCAAATGCCACGACCACACCATCGGGCGGCACAAATTCTCTTTTCAATTCGGGCCTGATTGTTGGTTCTGCAACATGGTCTGCAGATGACGGTTCAGGCCACAGCCACACCATCTCATTTACCATAACAGATTATTCTGTTGATTACATAGAAATCGTTGATACCCCGGGCACCGGAACGACAGTAATATCGGACCAAACCGTCGATGTGGGCGTTGTAATTTCCGGTTATGCCGCAGCCTTCAATGTCTCTGCTCCGGGAAGCGGCTACATAGGGGATATCTCTGTTTCATGGTCCGTTCTCAATACCGGTACCACTGCAACCACCATACCGGGTTCAGGCGTGGTCTCTGATTTCTATTCCGGAGATCTTGGAGGAACTGCCCAGTGGAGGGCAGATGATGGTGCAGGACATACCTACTCTGTGACATTTACTGTGAACCCCCCTGCCGTGGACTACATACTGATTGTTGATGCCATGGGAATAGGGTCAGGGGAGATTATAGATAAAATACTGGATGTGGGAGTTTCCATTACAGTTTACGCCGCCTCTTTTAATAATTCAATAGGTTATATCGGTGATATTTCGGTTTCATGGTCTGTAAATAACATGGGCGGGGCTTCGGCGTCCACAAATCCCTCTTCAGGGATAACTTCTGATTTCTATTCCGGAGTCTCAGCAGGGACTGCTGACTGGAATGCAGATGACGGTTCAGGGCACACCGATACGGTATTAATCACCATCAACCCGCCCACAGAGGATTACCTCGTAATAGTGGATTCACCGGGAACCGGTTCAATGGAGATACAGGACCAGACAGTTGACGTGGGCTTGGTCATTACAGGATATGCAGCCATGTTCAACAACTCGATCGGTTACCTGTATGATGTATCAGTGGATTGGTCAGTGGGCAATGCAGGGGGTTCAATGGCATTCACAAGTCCGTTGATAGGTTCCAGTTCAGTATTCAATGCAAGCAAGGAAGCGGGAACTGCCACATGGACAGCCGATGACGGCAATGGTCATACCGACACTGTTGTGTTCATAATAAATCCCCATACAGTGGATTACATCATCATTGTAGATTCTCCAGGAGCAGGAATCTCCCCCATACCTGATAACACAGTAGGTGTGGCGTATACGATAACAGGCCATGTCGCAGCCTTCAACAGTTCAGTGGGATACATGGGCGATATTGTGGTTTCCTGGGACGTCGTAAATGTAGGGGGTGCTTCCGCCTTAACGAATCCGGGTTCGGGTACCAGCTCCCAGTTCAATGCAGGTATTACGGGCGGTTCTGCAACTTGGCGAGCAGACGACGGGGCAGGTCATACAGATACTGTGCAGTTCACAATCAATCCACCCTCCATTGACTTCATATTGATCGTCGATACTCCTGATTCCGGCACAGTTGAGATCTTAGGCCAGACAACTGATGTGGGCGTGTTAATAATAGGATATGCAGCAGCCTTCAACAATACGATTGGTTATCTCAGAGATGCATCTGTCACATGGGATGTTGTTCCCTCGGGGGCAGAAGATGCCTACACGACGCCCCCATCCGGGAAATCATCGGAATTCAATTCCGGGACAGTGGGTGGATCAGTAACATGGACTGCAGATTACGGGGGAGGAATTGCAGATACTGTTTCCTTTACAATCAACCCGCCAACCCTGGATTACATTACAATCGTGGATTCATTAGCCACTGGTACAAACGAGATATCTGATCAAACAGTAACGAGAAACGTCAATATACTTGGCTATGCGGCAGCCTTCAATCTCACTGTGGGATACCTCTATGATGTCTCGGTTGAATGGTCCGTTTCTAATATCGGAGGCGCCACTGCCTCCA
>JAGLSY010000232.1 GCA_023135545.1 Thermoplasmata archaeon
ACCAGGATAGGCGGCGTGAGGAACGACATGCCGGACAGGTTCGAGGAGGAGACCCTCAAGCAGGTGTCCGTCCTCGAAGCAAAGCTGGACGAGTACGAGGCCATGATGGACGACAATGAAATGATCCTCATGAGGACGATGGATGTCGGAGTGTTGAAGCCCGATGATGCCATTGACCTGGGAGTTACCGGCCCCAATCTCCGTGCCAGCGGCGTTCCCTATGACCTGCGCAGGCATGACCCTTACCTTGTCTACGACAAGCTGGACTTTGCCATATGCATCGAAACAGAAGGGGATTGCTACGCCCGCTACCGTGTGAGAATGAACGAGATGAAGGAAAGCATGAACATCATCAGGCAGGCATTGAGGGACATACCTCCTGGTGACATCATGGCCCGGAAGGTTCCGAAGAGGGCTCCAAAGAACTCGGAGGTATTCACAAGGACGGCCGACCCCAGGGGAGACTCATCAATGCACGTCATCGGCAACGGCACCGACAAGCCTTACAGGGTGAAAATAAAGAGCCCGGCCTTCATCAACATCTCGGCGGCCCCCAGTTTCCTTATTGGATACAGAGTGGCCGATGTTCCGGCCATAATGGGAAGTATCGACGTGTGCATCGGTGAAACTGATAGATAACCGCCTCATTCGTCTACCATTGATTAATCAAAATTGATAAATAGTTGACTATCATTACTGGAAATGAGGTCGTGCATATGGGCAACCAGATTTATGAAAACGTTAGGCAATCCCTTATAAATTACGGGGTTCACGAGGATATGGCCGAGATGTTTCTCAACAAGGGCATAAAGGATCTGGAATTAAACCCGGACACCATAGATGAAAAAGCCATGGGAATAGTTTTACAGAAACACATCCTCGATGCAATCCAGATGTTCTTTGACGAGGATAAATCCCATACGATTATACACAAAATTACCCTTGAAATGTGATAACTCTTATATATAAAATCAATTATCCTCAACAGAAACCATGATGGACATTGAACTCTACTCATCGGATGATATGAAGCTAGTTGATGATATCTTGAACGATAACATCAACTGCGGCGTCAAAATAATAGAGGAGGTCGCACACCACGTCATTGATTCTGGTGGAAAAAGAATAAGGCCAGCAGTCATGCTGACGGCCTACAAAGCCCTAGATGGAAAGAACATCGTTGAAGCAGCCCCACTGGCAGCTTCAATGGAGCTCATCCACACCGGCACCCTGATCCATGACGATATCAATGACAGGAGCGCCCTACGACGGGGAATTCCAACGGCACACATGAAATTCGGGACCAGTGCGGCACTTTTGACCGGCGATTATCTTTTCGTGAAGGCCTTCGAATTGCTGAGCGAGTACGGCAAGGAGCTGAGGGATGAGATAACGAGCGCGTGCATAACACTGGCCATCGGTGAAATCATTCAAGCCCAGAACATCAACAATGTAAGCCTCACAGAACAAGATTACCTGAGCATCATCGAGCAGAAGACGGCCAGCCCTATATCTGCCAGCTCCAGGGCAGGAGGATTGATGGCAGGCGGCCCGGACAATTACCTGAGCGACCTGGCCAGTTATGGTCTGAACCTGGGAATCGGGTTCCAGATAATGGACGATATACTGGATGTGGTGGGCAGCAAGGAGGACACCGGGAAGATTATAGGCAACGACCTGAACGAGGGCAAGATGACCATCCTCACCATCCACGCCCTGGGCAATGCCAGTCAATCTGAAAATAACTTTTTGAAGAAGGTCATCCTCAACGACAGGTGCACCAACGACGACATCATGGAGGCAATAGACATCATCAGGAGCGCTGGCTCCATAGATTACGCCCATGAACTTTCCATGAACTACGGGGGAATGGCCAGGGCATCATTGGAAGAACTGCCGAGGACCGCCGACTGGGACAAATTACATCTCCTGGCAGATTTTGCCGTGGACAGGAACCATTGAGCTTCGTGATATGATGGATGATTTTGATGTCGCTGTCATTGGCGCGGGACCTGCGGGAAGCACGACCGCTTATTATGCGGCCAGGGCCGGCCTTAATGTTGTTATGCTCGACCAGAGAAAGGAGGTTGGAGTCCCGGTCCAGTGCGGTGAGTTCATTCCCTCGACCAGCGAGATGAAAAAGATAATTCCCAGGGTGGAGGATCAGGAAGAACTTTTTGACATCAATGACGAACTCATCAAGCTGCGAACCGACAAGTTGAAATTAGTCTCTCCGAAGGGCAGGGAATACATCATGGATTTTGACGGTTTCACCGTCGACAGAAGATACTTTGACAAGCATCTGGCAGCCAAGGCCACCGGGGCCGGGGCCGAGTTGAGGACAGGCACCAAATTCATATCATTGGATGGGGAAATAATTGTCACAGACAGGGGGAGCATCAAGGCCGGAGTCATCGTGGGAGCGGATGGCTTCAAATCATCGGTTGCCAAATCGAAAGGAATGGAGGTTGAACACGTGCTCTGCCCCTGCATGCTGGGCCAGGTGTCAGGAAATTTCAAGCCCACCGTGGAGATGTTCTTCGGCTCTGTCGCGCCCGGCGGGTACGCCTGGGTTATTCCGAAGAATGACGGGGCCAATGTCGGCCTGGGAATTCAGAAGACCGGCAATGTATCACTCAGAAAGATGCTGGACAGGTTCCTTGAAACAAAGGGCCTGGGAAAAATACATGACCTGAGTGCCGGCTATGTTCCGATATCCGGGTCCATCCCGCAGACCGTGAAGGATAATGTTTTGATAGTCGGGGATGCCGCCGGCCAGGTGATGGCCACCAACGGAGGGGGAATCCCCATCTCCATGATATGCGGCAGGATAGCCGGAAAGACCATAGCCAGCCATTTTGAAGAAAAGGCTCCTCTGGCAAACTACGATGCCGAATGGCGAAGGACCGTGGGGCCGGAGCTGGACAATGCCCTGAAGACCAAGAGGCAGGCCGACAAGGTCTTCAAGAGTGACTTCAAGTTAGAGCTGGCCATGCGAATGATGGGGCTGAAAAGAATGAAAAGGGCTATTCTTTGCAAACCGATATTTTAATTAATATTTTATAGGCTTGTGAGAGGATACTGGCCTGCTTCGCTATAATATAAGAAAAATGAAAAGTAAGCATACTGGTCTTTGAGCCTATTGATTGCTTACTTCATCATTTGTTTCTTGTCTTCTATCTCGTTCTTCATCCAAGCTTCGAATTCCGGACCTGGCTTCTTCAGCGCCGCAAGGTCTGCGTCAAGGTCGCTGGGTTCTATTTTTAATACCCAGCCCTCGCCGTACGGGTCATCGTTGATCAGGTTAGGCTCGTCCTCTATATCCTCGTTGACCTCGACTATCTCACCACTGACAGGTGAGTACAGCTTGCCAGTCCATTTTCCGCTGCTCAGAGTTCCGATAGGTTTGTCGCGAACAACCTCATCTTCTTCCTCCAGTGTGACCACCCTCTTGATGGTCCCGGCCAGTTTCTGGGCAAAATCGCTGACACCGATTACCACGACATCACCTTCTACCCTTGCCCAATAATGGTCCTTCTGGAAGTAAAGATCATCCGGAAATGTGTATTCGTCAATCTGCATGAATGTTCCTCCATTCGGGGAGATATCATGAAGTAATATATGCCTTTCGGTTTGTGCAAGAAAATGCAACCACTGGGCTGATTAGAAATCAGCCCGTAACTATTATATTAAATATCGTCCATATACACTGTTGTATAACAAATCGTGATTTACGGAATTTAGATGATGCCAAACACAGAAAATACCGGTGACAGAGATAGTCTTCACGATGCCAGTTTGCCTGATGATACCAGCTCACCTGGCAATGATACCATCCAGAAGGGGTCTTTCACCTCTTCTTCATCTGTCCACGTTTCCAAGAGGACACTGATTCTCATAATGATTTTGGCAATCGCTGCTATCTCCATAGGGGCTATAACCGTTTCTCTTTTTGCGGACCAACACGATTGGAACACTGGGAAGGCATGTCTGGACTGCCATGATGATGTTGGCCAGGAGTTCACGGACATGCTCGGAACCCCGGGTGTCGAGCCCCACGAGGGCTTGTCCTGTACCGACTGTCACCAGAATGTGAGCGCGGATTTTGATGACCAGCACGCCGCGACACTTCCCAATTGCACCAGTTGTCACAGCACCGTCATAACCAACATGAGCTATGATACCGAGGCCCACAAGGAGATGCTTTATAACGCGGGCTCCAGTATATACAACAAGGGACCCAATGAGGCCTGTATAGTCTGCCACACCGGCTTCGATGTCAACACGACTTTCAAAAGGCCAGATTATTTCAATTTCACGGTCGACAGCAGTTATTCCATAACCAATGTCGAGGTCAGCACCACCACCCACCAGAATACCTACACCTGGACCAAGACCGGTGAGCTACACACCTATATCGCCCCCGCGGGCGTAAACTGCGGTGACGGAGTGGATGGATGCCACAATGATGTGGTTACTGCCAGGGGAGGAATAAGCGGGGGCCATCACACGTCCACCCAGCCTTTGAATGTCACGCACCTGATGAACACGCCCTGCGACACCTGCCACGTGAACAGCCTGGAAGTCCCGGATACCAACTACCATGCGGCCAAGAACATCAGCTGCGCATACAGACTCAACGGATGCCACGACCGCGGTGACACCCATGTATCGACCAATATGACCACCATATTCAGCGAGATAACCAGTGCGGCGGGAATGAGCCGTCAGAAGGAAGGCGATCTATGCTGGGGCTGCCACAACGGCTACAACTGGCTCGACCCTCCTGTGGGAAACCTCAGGATCCAGGTCTGGACAGAGCCATCGAACACGGTCAACGTGTGGAATGAGAGCACATCGGCCTTCGAGCAGGTGTACCCGCGTGCGGTAACGGGCTGTGCCGACTGCCATGATGATGTGGGCACGAACCGAGTCCCATTCGGAAGTGGCAAGTACATCAACCATCTCAATGAGTCGGTGGCCAACTACGATTACACACATTGTGAGGACTGCCACAATACCGCGGCAGAGCCATGGTATCCCCATGACATTCCCCATGCGATCGACATAGACTGGACCGCATACGCGAGTGCGGGTGATACAAACGTGGACAATGCTTTCTGTGACGTTGTATGCCATTATTCTGATTGGGATTCAAGGGTTCCGTACCAGGATGCCAGCACCCCTTGGATGCAGGATATTTACACCAGCTTCACGAATGATGGGGCGCTGCACAGAACCAGCACCTATATAGATGCAGATGGGACCGTGGAATGTGTGGACTGCCATCCAGATCACTTGCAGAAACCGGATGATACCGACGATGGAGCCCTGCTCAATGGTGGTAGCAGCATCCAGGGCTGCGGAGATCAAGTTTTGGGTGTGGGCGGCTGCCATCTGATATTTAATGCTGCGGTGGATGGACCAGCGATAGATGACAGGGAAACCCCGGTGAGCCATGGCACATCCCCTGCCGACAATTGGAACTCAGTTGGTAGGAATGATTGCACGGAAGCAAACTGCCATGACAAGCACAACTATCCTCTGAATCCTACTGAAGGCCATAATCCAACTGCAAATTGCCATCCAGGCGGAATCTCCTGCGGTGTGGATTCCAACAGCCACATCAAACATATTGCCGCCGATTGGGGAATTCCGGATTATGATTATAACTGCTCCCAGTGCCATTTCAATGATGCGGGGGCGCTGGATGGATGGTATGATACGACATATGGAACCCCTGAGCACAACAACGGGGTCCTGAACGTTCATTTCAACGGAACTTCACCACTCACGACGGTGGCCATCGCGAACTACAGTGGTGCCCTGAGCACGACCTTCAACGGAACCGGGAACATGGAATGTGCCAATACCTACTGCCACAGTGACGGCAACGTCAGCGGCTTCACATTCAGTGTGGTTCCGGATTGGGACAATCCCAATGTCGGATGCGGCGACTGCCACAA
>JAGLSY010000233.1 GCA_023135545.1 Thermoplasmata archaeon
CCCTGCCCCATCCATTGCTTCTCGATTATTTCGGCATAGTTCTTAGATGTAACCAGGCGGTAGAATATGGGGCCGTATCCCAGGCTTATGAAGAGAACCAAGAGGTAGAAGGGGTGAAGCCCTATTCCGAACAACTGGTATGCCAGCAGTCCCTCGATCGTGCCGATCGTCAGGAACAGATACAGCGCCAGAACAAGGGTCATTGCCCTTCCCTGGCCCAGATAGATGACGGTGTTGGTTTCCATTTTCTTGTCTATCTCGTAGTCCCTGATCTCCTGAAGGAGCTGGGCTATTGCGCTTCTCAGCATTATGACGAAGAGAAGGTAGATGACACCAGGCGAAAAATAGCTCAATGCAATGAGGCAGAAGATGTATGGGAATGAGTTGATGAGCGTGGCATGGCTTAATACATCCAGTCCCACCTTGTTTTTGAACCTGAGGGGCTCGGCCGTGTAGAAAAAGAAGACCATTAGCACAAATGCCGTAAACACAAAAGGCCAGAATCCGAAGTATATCGAGGCCACCAGGGAAATGGCCGCCGTGGCAAACAAGAGGCCCTTGACCTGCTTTTCCGTGACCCTTCCGGCGCACACGGGATTTCTCAGTTTTTTCTTGTCATCCAGGGCGTCGACATGCCTGTCATAGTAATCATTGCTGGCAAAGAGAAATACCTGGGCCATGAAGATGACCACCAGGGCGATGTAGAGGTCTGGTGTTGTAAAAACCGCAATGATGCTCTCTGCCGGCCTGCTGTATTCATTGACCTTGAAAGCATGGGGTAAAAATGCGAACAGAGCAAGGCTCAGTGATATGATTGCCCATTCATTGATTCTAGAGAGCTCGACCAGCACGCTCTTTGATTTCTTTCTGAGATTGCCATGCATTCTAAATCTAATGAGCGATAAACGACATCATACTTGTAGTTTTTGCCACTACTGGCGCATTCTCAACTTTGATAATTGTTTAATATAAAAATCAAATGGTCTTTAATTTCATATGATGTGGGCCTTTCATACGGTCTTGAGGCTCAATAGAAAGATGGTGACGCATACTGCAATGGCGAACAGCAGTATCTGAAGATGTGGTTGTTTAATAAAGACCAGTGCCGAGATCCCTATCATGAGCCAGAGCATAAATATGGATATTATTTTCGCCCTCCTTCTGACTCCCCTGTGCTCTTCCCAATCCTTGATGTAGCCGCCGAACCATTTGTGATTGAGTAGCCAGTTGTACATCTTTTTTGATCCTCGGCAGTAGCATGCAGCCGCCAGAAGTATGAAAGGCACAGTGGGAAAGCCAGGAATCACAATGCCGATGATTCCAAGGGCGAGCGCGATGGTTCCGGAGGTTACCCAGAAAGCCCTGGCCAGTTTTCCCCTCTCCTTACCTTTTGCATCATCAGAAATAGAAATCCCCTCACTATTTTTTACAGGCCGGCTCCCTCTTACCGTCTATCAGGTGCATTATTGCCAGATAGGGATGTTTTGCCATCATCTTCGGGCCTGAGTATCTCATGACCTCACGCACCCGGTCTCTCATTGGCTGGCTGTAGCAGTGTATGAGGCATTTTGTGCAGGAGTTTTTCTTATCCTGAAACGGGCATTTATCAAGCCTCTCTTCGGAATAAGCCAGCAGCTCCCGGCAGTCATCGCAAAGCTCCTGCTCCTCGTGTTTACCACGGCAGTAAATACTGAACATCGCCGCTATAGTTTTCTTTTCCCGGTTTATTCTTCTTCCAGCCATGTTATGCATTGAAGGAAATACCAAGGTCATAGAATACAGTTTCGCAGGATATTTTTAAGTGCCACATTTATATACAAGGACTCATTATTGGCGGTTACTTCAGCCCCAAAAAGGCTTTGGAGGTATATTAGATGGCAAGGATGCATGCAAGGAGAAAGGGGAAATCGTCCTCGACCCGCCCACTGACCTACGAGAACCCAGCCTGGGTTCCGCTCAGCGGAGATGAAATAGTGAAAATCATCGTCAAGATGGCAGGGGACGGAGCATCAAGCGCCAATATAGGCACTATTCTCAGGGACCAATACGGGGTTCCGAATGTCAAGCTGGCCACCGGCAAGCCCATAACCCGGATAATGGGCGAGAACAAGATAGAGATGAAGCTGCCGGAGGATATAAGCAATCTCATGAGAAAGGCCGTTACCCTCAACACCCACCTTCAGGATAACAAAAAGGATACGCACAACGAGAGAAGCCTGCAACTCATCGAAGCCAAGATAAGGCGCCTGGAGAGATATTACAAGTCAACAGGTGTCATCTCCGAGGACTGGAAATATTCCATAAAGACGGCCGAGCTCGTGCTGAGCAGATAATGGTCTAGCTGGAATATCCAGATACTTATATTTTCTATACTTTCAATGTTACATTACAACACTTGCTCGTTGAAGATGCCCTTGTTGGCTATTGTCTTTACCCGCCTTCCAGCCCCCCACCATGCTAGCATTACAATGAGACCCATGCTAACAAACACTGCGACCCACGTTGGCAGGATACTAGCCCCACTAAAATTGATAGAAATGGTTATTGGGAATTTGCATCGTAGAATACTGCCGTAAGCCCATCAATTGTTTTTAACTGGCCGCAGAGATTATACCTCTGCGAGTTTGGGCTTACTATAATATTATTATACCGGGCTTCTATACCAACCTGTTGAGCTATGACATCCAAGGAAATCGATCTGGAATTCAGCAAGAACTTTTCCGAGAAGCTGGCCGAAGCCAAATCCGTTATTCTGGGCACGGAGGGCATGGTAAGGCTGATCTCTCATTACGACCCTGACGGCATGAGTTCGGCCGCGATAATGGCCAAGGCACTTACCAGGGCTGGCAAGAAGTTTCATATCACCCTGACCTCCAAGCTGGGGGCTCCCTTCATGGAAGAGGTCAAGAAGGAAAAATTCGACCTGGTGATTTTCACGGACATGGGCAGCGGCCTCATCGAAACCCTGGAAACTTTTGAAAGGAATGTTGTGGTCGTCGACCATCATGCGCCCCAGAAGGAAGGCTCCAAACCGGTCGTTCATCTCAATCCCCATCTTTTCGGATTTGATGGCGCGAGGGAAGCATGCGGGGCCACGATGAGTTTCTTCCTGGCTGTCACATTGAGCGATGAGAACTGGGACCTTGCACCACTGGCCTTGGCCGGTGCGGTCGGGGACAGGCAGAACCTTGGCGGCTTCAGTGGCTACAATGACCAGCTTGTTGCGGCGGCCGTCAACCGGGAACTGATAAAGAGGGAAAAGGTGCTGGACCTCAGGGGCCAGACCATAATGGACAGCCTGCTCAATCACCCGGAGCCGTATTTCAAGGGGCTCAATGGAGATAAGAAGGCGATTAAAAAATTCCTCAAGGCTATGGGGCTGGACGAGACGGCGGCAATCAAGGAACTGGATGATGAGAAAAAAAGGCATCTTGCATCCACTCTATCCCTTCATCTTCTCAAGCAGGGCGCCAGTACCGAGGCCATAAACCAGCTTGTCACCAACAGATATTGGCTCTATGACAGGCACATGTACGTTGACGAGCTTGTTCCCCTTCTCAACGCCTGCGGCCGCAGAAAAAAATACAGTCTCGGGCTGGCGCTGGCTCTCGGGTCAAAGGAGGCCATGGAAGAAGCCAGGAAGGTGCATGGTAAGCACATATCCTGGATAATGGACACCATGGGTGACCTGGAGAAGAACCAGCCGGATCAATTGGACAATATCCAGTACATCCATGTCCGGGAGAGCACTTATTCCGGAGTGATGGCCGGCCTGGGAACTTTGTACCTCTTTGACAAATCAAAGCCGGTAATCGGAATCTTCTCCGGAGACGACAAATCCCACATATCGGCCAGGGCGACACGGAGCCTGGTTGAAAAGGGTCTTGACCTTGGTGCGGCATGCAAAAATGCATCTGAGCAGGTCGGGGGAACCGGCGGGGGTCACAATATAGCCTCGGGGGCCAAGGTTCCGTCAAAAAAGGAAAAGAAATTTCTCACGCTACTGGACAAGGTGGTGGGGGAGCAGCTGGCTTCTTGAACCATAGTTAAGGGAGTTTATAGAGTTGGAGAGTTTGTGGAGTTTATGGAGTTTTGACGATACCTGGAAGGTAAAAAAAACTCTACGAACTCCATGAACTCAAGAGTACATAATCCAGTAATGACGAACTCTATAAACTCAAGATCGTTCAAGATATTTTATACACAGCTCAACGGCCTTCTCGGCAGCCTGCTTTTTGATGGCTTTCCTGTCTCCCTCGAACTTGAACTCTTCAACGATCTCTTCATCATCCTCGGAGATTGATATGAAAACCTGGCCGATATTGGTTCCGGCATCGGTGCCGGGCCCGGCAATTCCGGTAATCGCAATTCCGATGTCGGATGAAAAGGCTTCTCTAGCGCCGTTTGCCATGGCCAGTGCCGTTCTTTCGCTGACCGGTCCGTGATTTCTCAGGCAGTCCATAGGCACTCCGATGACCTCGATTTTTGCCACATTGCTGTATGCCACTACACCCCCCTCGAAGAAGTTGGAGCTTCCCGGCATGTTGGTTATGTGGTGGCAAAGCAGTCCCCCGGTACAGGACTCTGCCACGCTCAGTGTCTTTTGGGCCATGGTCATTTTCTCGGCCAGTTCTTCAATCTTGTTCATGTTCAACCTTCCTTTTCTTTCATGCTTCCGAGGCGGGATACGCCATCGATTTCCTCGATAACCTGACGGGTGCCCTCAGGAACAAGCTCCTGCCAGTCCTCCCCGGCAATGAGCCTTCTCCTCACCTCTGTTCCGGAATATTTTTCTCTGTCATAAAGGTAGGGTTCGATAATCTCGCGGCCAGCTTCGGTGAAGAGGCGTTTTGTCAGGCTGCTTTTGGTATAGACCATGTCAAATGGCGGCACAAGTGATTCCACATGGGCCACCCAGATGGGGTAATTATGGATGTCGGGTATGTTCACGATCATGTAATCATCAACACCCTCCAGTTCCAGGGAGCGCTCGATCATCAATGTTCTTTCTTCGGCCGTGAACGGATTGTCCGGCGTGTGGTTATATTGGGCGCTGCCTATTCCGACAACAACCCCGATACCCTGGCCTATTATTTCTTTTATAACCATTAGATGTCCGTTATGGAAGGGCTGGAACCTGCCGATAAGCAAAGCCCTCATCCTATCCCTCCTTGATGAATTCTTCAATATGCTCGCACTGCAGGGTCATGAAGTTGGCACAATGGATGCATCTTGTGTCGTTCAATTCTCTCGAAAGGTCCCTGTTGAACACATAGCACACGCGGCCCACAAAGGGTTCCTGACCATCCTCGTCATTTGGTTTATGGCCGTAAAAATCATAGTTGCCGACCAAAGGATTTCCCCCTCAAGCCGGCGTGGTGTCTGCCTTTCCGATACCCTTGGCAGGAGCTATAGTTGTGGCCAGCCTCTTCAGCAGGCCGTCCTTCTCCGGGCCGATCAACAGGGCATGTTCCAGGACCTCGCTGATGGTCTCGACCGGCACGATCTCTATCTTGCCAACATACCTGTCTTCAAGAATCACATCCTTAAGATTGGACTTCGGTATGATAACCTTGGTCAGTCCCATCTCGGCCGCAGCCTCTATCTTGGCGGTGACTCCACCCACCGGCAGCACCTTTCCGCGGACGCTGAGAGAGCCGGTCATACCGACCTTCTGGTTGACCTCGATGCCCTCCATTGCCGAAAACACGGCCGTGGCGACAGATATTGAGGC
>JAGLSY010000234.1 GCA_023135545.1 Thermoplasmata archaeon
TGCTGGATAAGGGTGCCGCCGGCACCGTGAACGATGCACTTGGGAACGCCCGTCGTGCCGGATGAATACATGATGTAGACCGGATGGTCGAAGGGAAGCTGTTCAAAGATGATATCCAGACCCGCCTCGGATGAAGTAAAATCATCAAGCATTGCCGCATTCGGCAGATTGCCGATATCGGGCTGCTGGCTGGTGTACGGAACCACGACAATCTTTTCCACCGAGGGCAGTTGCGAGATTATCTGGCCGATCCTTTCTAGTGAGCTGAACTCCCTGTCCTTGTAGAAGTATCCGTCGGCCGTAAACAACACCTTGGGCTCTATCTGGCCGAATCTATCCAGCACTCCTTTGATTCCAAAATCCGGGGAGCATGAGGACCAAATCGCGCCTATGCTCGTCGCTGCCAGCATAGCAATTATGGATTCGGGCATGTTGGGCATGAAGCCGGCAACCCTGTCGCCTTTGGTTATTCCCATGTCACGCAGGGACCTGGCTAGCCTCGCTACCTGGTCGAAAAGCTCTGCATAGGTAATGCTGCTGTCAACCTGCTCTTCCCCCTTGAAAATTATGGCAACTTTATCATCCCGATGCCTCAGCAGGTTCTCGGCGAAGTTCATTCTGGCCCCTATGAACCATTTTGCCCCTAGCATCTTGTCCAGGTCGTCAACCACCCTGTCGTAACCTTTGGAATGGATGATGTCACCGAATTCCCACATATCTGCCCAGAAGTCCGGAATATTCTCAATGGACCATGTAAATAATTCTTCATAACCCTTGAAATCAAGGCCATGCCTCTCGTTCACGAATCTCATGAACCTCGTCATGTTTGCTTTCTCAATGCTCTCGCTTGATGGCTCCCAGAGTAATTTTGCCATTTGATTGCCTCCTGATGGAAACGATAATGCCAATGCCGGATATTAAATTGTCGAAACCCAATATGCGCAAGGGTTATTTAGAAGGTGAATATTACCACAGTTCGCATTGTGCGGAGATAGCCCAGCCTGGTAAGGCGCAGGATTGCTAATCCTGTGTTGGTAACGACTCGGGGGTTCGAATCCCCCTCTCCGCGCTTTCCCCATGCTGAGGTAGCTAAGCCCGGTTTAAGGCGCCGGCCTTGAGAGCCGGTGGGAGCAATCCCCCAGGAGTTCGAATCTCTTCCTCAGCGCTTTTTATTTCAGAAACATATGTTGTGCAGAGATATCTCTTGTTGGTATGCTGGGTTGTGCCCGCCTTCCAGCCCCCCACCACACTGAGACATCCGAATCAAATGCTTGGCTTAGAGTATGCCTGGAATCGCATTAGATTTTCTGGTCGCGTACAAACAAAGAGAGAACGCGCAACCAGAATATGACCCATACTGGGTAATACTGTGACCCCCGTAGGCCGGACTGATTGGTAGGAGAGTTCCCTATGTCCTGGCTGCTCTGTTTTCAATCGATTGGCCTACTCCACAGGTCTGAACTTGTAACCATAGTGGATTGCGCCTTGAACAAGTCAAGGCTTACCCATTACTCCTTGGGACGAAATTTATAACCGTAATGGATTATCCCGCATTCTCCTTCCTGGCCAAGCTTTCTGAATACAGCTTCAACCTCGGTTCCTATCTTGATATCGTCTGGGTTGGTATCAACTATCTGGCCCGTGATTCTCGGACCCTCCTCCAACTCGATTATGGCCATGGTGTATGGCACTTGCATGTGGAACTCGGGCAGGCCGTCATGTACTATGGAATAGGATATCACCTTGCCCTTGCCGGAAAGCTTCAGCTTCTCCATCTTGCCGATGCTCTCCCTCCGGCACTTGGGACACAGGTCTCTGGGCGGGAAGTAAACAGCTTCGCATGAGCCGCATTTCCTGCCCTGCATGTTGTACCTGCTCTGGTTCTCTCTCCAGAATCTTGCTATTGCCACCCTTAATCCCCCCTTCCTAGAATATGAACTATGCAGGTGGCGCCAGTTCCTCCCACATTGTGGAGAAGTCCTTTCTCTGCTCCGGTTACCTGCCTGTCCCCGGCCTCGCCCCGGAGCTGAAGGGTCATTTCAACTGCCTGGCCTACGCCGGTTGCACCCATGGGATTTCCCTTTGCCTTCAGACCTCCGGAGGTGTTAATCGATATTCCCGAGTTCAGAGCGGTTTCTCCGTCCTGGGTGGCCTTTCCGCCCTTGCCCCTCTCGAAGAATCCCAAATCCTCTATCGCCATTATCTCTGATATGGAAAAGGCATCGTGAACCTCTGCCAGTTGTATATCCTTTGATGTTAGACCGGCGTAGTCGTACGCTTTTTTGGAGGCGACAACCGTGGCGTCCATCCTGGTAATGCTTGGTCTGTCGTGCAGGGCCATGTAATCCCCTGCCTGGCCGCAACTCAGTATTTTGACAGGTGTATCTGTGTATTTCCTGGCACTTTCCAAGGGACAGAGTATGACGGCCGCGGCACCATCTGACAATGGGGCACAGTCGAAGACACCCAGAGGGTCGGCGACCATGGGTGCGTTTAACGCCATCTCTATCTTGATATCTCTCTGGAACTGGGCATTGGGGTTCATGGAGCCGTTGTGATGATTCTTCACGGCCACGGAGGCCATATGCTCCTTGGTGGTTCCGAAATCGTGCATGTGCCTTCTCGCCATCATTGCGTACAGTGAGCCCAGGGTGGCCCCGAAGACTGCCTCCCATTCCTGGTCAGCGGTTCCGGCCAGTATTTCTGTTGCTGATTCCTCTCCCACATCGGTCATCTTCTCGGCACCGCCCACGACAACCATGTTATGGACACCGCTGGCCACCGACATGTAGGCCTGTGAAAGCGCGATGCCTCCGGAGGCATTGGCCGCCTCCACTCTGACCGACGGCAGGTTCCTTTCTCCGAAACCGGAATAGTCGGCTATCAGCGGCGCGATATGCTCCTGGTCTATCAAGCGGTCTGCCGACATGTTTCCAACGAATATGGCATCAATGTCGTTGCCGGATATCCCTGCATCCTCCATAGCCTTGAACCCTGCCTCGATGCCCAGGTCCCTGAAGGAGCGCTCCCATAGTTCACCGAACTTCGTCTCTCCGGCACCAATTATCGCAACTTCACGCAATTTACACACCTCCCATCTTGATCTTGCCGCGGAATTTCGCATAATTCGCATAATCCAGCAGTTCCACATCCTCCAGGTTGCAGCCCAGGCCGCACCAGTTATCCTTTTTGTAATCTACAATTTTATCTTTCACAACGATATCAAAACCGTCGGAGCCAGCTCCGGAACCATAGGCCATGACGAAGATCCTGTCCCCCGGGGAAGCATGGTCCAATATATTTGTCAAACCAAGCGGAACGGCTCCGGAGTAAGTATTGCCGATGATGGGGGTCAAAAGCCCGTACTCCATCTGTTCATTGCCGAAACCCATGCCCTTGCCGATCCTCAGTGGGAACTTGCCGTTTGGTTGGTGGAAGACCGCATGCTGATAATCACCAGGTTCGGTCCCGGCCATTTCAAATAATTTTTTGCTGCATGAATTGATATGCCTGAAGTAGGCAGGCTCACCCGTGAACCGACCCGCATGCTTGGGATACATCTGCCCCTCCCGCCTCCAGAAGTCCGGGGTGTCGGTGGTGTAAGATACAGTGTGGTTGATCTCTGCCACTATATTCTCCTTTCCAATCAGGAAAGC
>JAGLSY010000235.1 GCA_023135545.1 Thermoplasmata archaeon
TCCAGCATTATCCGCAACTTCTCGGCTGTATCCGCAGGATTGGCCTTCTTGAATATGAGACCATTTGCCCCATCCTGGATCACCTCGGGAATGCCTCCGGCATCAGAGCCGCACAAAGGAACCCCGCATGCCCCGGCCTCCACGAGAACGAAGCCGAAGGTCTCCCACAGGGAAGGCAAGACAAAAACATCGGCAGAAGAATAAAGCTCGGGCATCCTGGCATCATCGACAAAGCCGGTGAAGCCAACATTCTTTCCCAGGTTCAATTTCCTGATCTTATCCTCCAGCCTGGGCACCAGCTTGCCCTTGCCAGTTATCAAAAGTTTGGTCCTGGGATGCTCCTTCAAGACAAGGGGCATGGCATCGAGAAGATGCTTCAGGCCCTTCTGCTGTATGATGCGGCCCACAAAAAGAAGAATATTTTCAAAACCCTCCTCCCTGAAAGACCTCTCCGACGGTTTGTAAAATCCGGTGTCCACGCCATTATAGATGACCTCAATCTTGGAATCTTCAACACCGTACTCCATTATGTCCTCCTTGAGAGCCTGGCTGACGGAGATTATTTTGTCCACGCCGCGTATGACCTCCTTGCCCTGCAGCCCATCGTAGGCGGAGCCGAGAAGGCTTACGGCCGGGCTGATGCCCAGAGGTCTGGCATTATGCAATGTCAGTACCATCAATTTCTTTTTCTTCCTGGCATAATCGACCACAGAATTATAATTCTTGAACCACCTGCCGTGCAAATTAAAAACATCGAAGTTGTTGGCCCTGTCCAGCTTTTCGATACTTGCCTGAACGCCTCGCGTCACGGGCATCGGGGGCGGGTAGATGAGGGGCATCTTGTAGTGTCGGGTCGGGAGGCGGTGGACCTTCATGCCCTCCAGCACTTCGTACTCGGCTGTTCCCTCCAGTTGGGACGTGAGGACAGAAACATCCTCGGTCCTGGCCAGTCTTTTCCCGAGCTCGTACATGTGCTTCTCAGAGCCGCCTATGAAGGGGTGAAAATAACCGTTGACCATACAGAGTTTCATTGTTCCAGACCTGTAAACTATAAGGCTCTAAAGGCTATATATTTTTATTCGAGCCTGAAAGTTTCCATTTAAAGGCCATAAGCCCCATATCGCAGAGTTAAAATCTCTGCGGTAATTTGATGATTCAATTATGGGCTTACGGCGGTGTTCTTGACATGCTGAAAGGCCTTATTAAATTTGCTACACATCCTTGTCAGCGTCGGCGCTACGGTCCAGTTTTTTCCGATAGAGGTATGATGAGACAAAACTCAGGCCGATAATAACAAAGATGGAAACAATGGTCAATAGCTGGGCATCCTCCCTGTTGAACTGGTAATTAAACAGGCCTACGAGGGCGAATAGAGCGCTGTACTTGGCCAGGCCGCCGATTACGAGGTAGAACATGGAACGCGGGTAATTCCACTCGCAGACGGCTATAAAGGCACCGGTGAATGGCACGATGGGTGCCACCCGGTTTACCAGGATGATGCGCTCGTCCTTCAGGAAGATGAATTCTGTCCACTTGTTCATGGCCTTCTTGATGAAGTCGGGAAGCTGGCTTCTTTTAACCAGAGCATAAAGCAGGGAGTTGCCGGTGAATTCCGCGGCCACGGCGGTGATAAGAAGTGCCAGGCCCCACCACAATGTCGGGTCCAGGAGAAAAGCGATGGTGGCGAACAATTCGGGCAGGGCGGGGAATATGGTCGAGTCTATGACCAGTATTACAAAAATGCCCAGTAGTGCGTAATGGACTCCGTACTCCAGGAACCAATCGAAAAGGCCTTCGAACATCATGGCAATAACAGAATTGGCCAATATAAGGGTATTGATAAAAACCACGCACCGAGCAGGCGAGAGGGGGAAGGGTCGAGCCAGCGCAGGTGCTCGGGTGGGGGGATTATACACTGGCTGGGGCGGGTCTTGAGCAGGGTATGTTCATGTAATCACGGATGCTCATACACATTCAGGGCCTTGACATTGACAAATTCCCGAATTCCGAACTTGGCCAGCTCCCTGCCGATGCCGCTTTTCTTTATGCCTCCGAAAGGCATCCTGGGGTCTGATTTGGTGATGGAGTTGACGAAGACGGTGCCGGCGTCAATCCTGTTAGCCACCAAAATCCCCCTCTCCACATCCCGAGTCCATACATTTCCCCCGAGGCCGAACTCGGTCATGTTGGCAACCGAAACAGCCTCGGCATCATCCTTGACCGTGATTATGGGAGCCACCGGCCCGAAGACCTCCTCCTTGAAAACCCTCATGTCGGTGCTGACATTGGCGAGAACCGTGGGCCGGAAGAAATAGCCATCCTGCTCCAAAACAGAACCGCCGGTCAGAACAGAAGCACCCTTGGCCAGTGCATCGGAGACCTGGGCCTCGATCTCCTCCAGGGCCGATTTATTCACCAACGGGCCCACCTGGGTATCGGTTTCCATGGGGTCGCCCACCTTGAGTTCATTGACACTCTCGGCAAACCGTCTGGAAAATTCCCCGGCCACAGATTCATGAACGATAAAACGCTTGGAAGCGATACAGCTCTGGCCAGTATTCAAAAACCGGCCGACCACTGCCCCCTTTACAGCAAAGTCAATATCAGCATCATCCAGTACAATAAAAGGGTCGGAGCCGCCAAGTTCCAGCACCACCTTTTTAAGATGGCTTCCGGCCTGCGAAGCGATACTCTGGCCGGCCGCAGTGCTGCCGGTCAGGGAAACACCCTGAACCAGATCGGAAGCAACCAGTTCAGATACGGAATCATGGTCGGCGATGATGGTCCTGAAAACACCTGGGGGAAAGCCGGCCTGCAAAAAGGCATCATCGATGGCCAGGGCACATTGCGGCACGGTGTTGGAGTGCTTGAGAATAGAAACATTACCGGCCAGGATAGTAGGAATGCCGAACCGCAAGGCCTGCCAGAAGGGAAAGTTCCAGGGCATGACCGATAAAATAACTCCCAGGGGCTCGTATGAGACCCGATGCGCCAGGCCGTCGGCCTCAACCTTCTCGGGCCGGAGCCAGTCGGCAGCATTATCAGAGTAAACTTCGGCGGTCCAGGCGCATTTCTCCACCTCGGCCAGCGCCTCGGTTATGGGCTTTCCCATCTCCAGTGTCATGAGACAAGCATACTCCTCCTTGTTAGCCCTCAACACGCTGGCCAGCTTACGGAAATATGGTATTCTATCGTCCAGGGACAGGGAACGCCATGACATGAGGGCATCATAAGAACCCTCAGCAATAGAAAAAATCTCCTGGCTGGACATGGTCTCGTACTCGGCGATCACCTGACCGGTCGCGGGGTTGATGGTTGAAAATCTCATTGAACTTGAAATGTGATAATGATATTTGAGACTGTCCCTAGGAATTAAGACTCGAAAACCATTTGGATATGCTCGATGCCCGCCTCCGTGAAAACATGGCCGGTCGGCTTGAACCCGAACTTTGAATAGAAGTCCTTGGCATCAAGCTGGACATTGGCCACGATGGGCCTTCCGAGGAAGTAGAACTCGGCCTCGTTTATCAGCCGCAGAATTATGAAGGTGCCGATGCCCTTGCCCCTGTAGGGTCTCATCACGGCAACCCTGCCGATCTTTACCTCATCATCGATGATGACCATTCTTCCGGTGCCGACAACCTCACCTCCCATAAAGCAGATGACGTGAAGGGCCGCCTTATCATACTCATCATACTCGATATCATGGGGAACCTTCTGTTCCTTCACGAATACCTTCTCCCTGATGGCGAATGCCATTTCCTTCTCGGCAGATGACTCCGCGACCCGGCAGATGGGAACACCGATTATGAAATCACTTCCTTTTCAGGATCAAAAACGTCGCAATCCCGATTATAGCGAGTATGACCACAATGCCTATAGCGATTCCCGAACCGCTCATGATGCTCCTCTCGGGCTCGGTGGTGAATCGGAAGGTCAGCTGCTCCTTCAGGTTGTTGCCCTGGATATCTTTGGCATCCGTAGAGACAATGACCGTGTAGGAGGTCAGGTAGTCGTAAGGGTGGTCGGGCACGAAAGTGAGGTTGCTGCCCTCCCAATGTAAGGTGCCGGTCATGTTCCCGGATATGGAAAAGGCTTCCTCCACCGAGGTCCGGTTCATGGGCTCCGAGAATGTGATCGTTATGCTGGCATTGACATCCACGTCCTGCTGGCCGTTCTCGATCTCCGAATCGGCAATCTCGGGCTTGATGATATCTCCCAGGTCGGTGAATAATACTAAAACTTCATCATCCATGTTGACGAGGCGGGGGTTGTCGTCAAAAGTCAGGCCAGGACTCCAAACCTCCACATTGAGAGTGTAGTCGAAGAGGCCGGCGGTGCTCACCCTCCGCTTCTGGACGAGCAATTCGGGTGTGAGGCCAGTACCGTTGGTCGTGGAATTCTGCAAAAGAAAGGTAAGTTCCCTGATCTCCACGGTTGCGTCGGCAACCGAGTCGTGGGTGTAATTCCTGACCTGGACCTGGATGAGGCCGTAAGACACAAGATAACTGCCATCGCCGACAAGCACTCTCGTTTCATTCACCGAGC
>JAGLSY010000236.1 GCA_023135545.1 Thermoplasmata archaeon
GTGGGAAAGAAAAAGTGGGAAAAAGTTTAAACTGCCTATGCATATCCAGATATTGAAAATATGGCCGATATCAACAAGAATAACAGTCTAAGTATTCAAGACAATAACAACACTGGCAACAACCATGATAACATAGAGATTTTACGCTCGAGGGAACTTACCTGGCTCCTTGACAAGGCCTGGAAGCTTCGCACTTCCAAGTTTCCCGACCATCTGACAGCCTCGGCCCCGGGTGCCAAGACCTACATAACCGACCACCACCGCAACAAGAAAAATACTTTCGTGAACATCAGCGTGACCGGGACATCATGCGCCCTCCACTGCGACCACTGCCAGGCAGGCCTCCTGGAATCCATGGAGGCGGTTTCAGGCCCCGAGGAACTGGCCGGGCTGGGCCAGAGGCTGGTTGAGAAGGGGTGCGAAGGAGTTCTTCTAAGCGGCGGGGCTAACGAGGAGGGCGAGGTTCCGATTTCCGGCTTTCTTTCCGCGATCCCTGAATTAAAAAAGATGGGGCTCAAGGTCCTTGTCCATTCGGGGCTGGCATCCGAGAAAACAGCCGGCAAGTTGAAAGAGTCGGGGGCTGACCAGGTACTTCTCGACATCATCGGAGACGAGGGGACTATCAGGGATGTCTACCATCTGGATAAAACGCCCGATGACATTTTCGATTGCCTTTCCGGCCTGGTTGAATCCGGCCTGGATGTGGTTCCCCATATCCTCATCGGGCTGCATTACGGCAAGATAGTCGGGGAATACAAGGCTCTGGACATGATAATGAGGTCGGGAGCAGGGCACATAGTTTTTATCGTGCTCATGCCCAAGCCGGGAACTCCGATGGAGGATGTCACAACACCCTCTGCGGTCGAGATAGCCAGGATAGTTGCGATAGCCCGTATTCTAAACCCGGAAGCGCGAATTACCCTGGGCTGTGCCAGGCCGGCAGGTGATGAGAAAGTAGCCACGGAGAGGTATGCCGTCATGGCCGGGATAAATGGAATTGCCTATCCGCTGGATGAGACAATAAATTTTGCAAAGGAAAAGGGGTTGGCTGTTGAGTTCAAGGATACGTGTTGCTCCTTATTATGAACAATTGTCTCTCCGGCTAACTCTTTATCTTGAGTTCGAATTCCACGGGGAAATTAACGGCATTCGTCAACGAGCAATGTGTTCTGGCCAGTTCAAATACCTTCTGTATCTTTGATTCCTCGGCACCGTCAGTCCACACCGACAATTTCATACTGCCGGTCATCACACGTTCCTTGCCTTCGATAATGTCCGCCTCTGTCTTGACATCCACCGAGATGTCGGTGATGTGGATTCTGGACCTGTTTGCCGAATGAATGAATGTGGTCAAGAGACAGGAGCCCATGGCCGATGAAAAGATTTCCAGAGGTGCTGGCGCGGTATTGGTTCCAAATATGGACTTGGGCTTGTCGCATGCGATTTCCATGCCCCTGATTATCGACTGCGTCTTCAAACTGCCTTCCCACAGGACCTTTGCCCTGGCCTCGCTTTTTCCATCTCCAGACATAATGATATCTCCATTTCGCCTTAACGGTTTTAACATGAATTGATATTTAATTATTGCTACGCGTTTTTTTCTTTTAGGATTTAAACTGTATCGACAAGCATCCACAGCATCCAAAAGCCAAGGGTTCCAGTGATTGATAGCATGGGTGATAGTGATGTCCCTGCGCGGTGGGGGTGGACGGAGGGCGTAGACAGCACCAACTACGGAGGTTTCAACGCACCAGCGTGCCTGCGCTGGCCCCTGCATTTGTCAGCACCCGAAAAACTTCTTCATAATCCTCCAACTCATTAAACTCTCTAACTATTCAGCTTTCTGGCAAATTATTTAATAGCCAGATGGATATTGATAGTCCTGATGAAGAAAACCCAGATACAGAAATTTTACTTTCACATATCAGACAACTACGAGATGGTGAACAGGATAATAACCATGGGTCTGGACAGGCCCTGGCGGAGGAGCGCGGCAAAGCTGGCCTCTTCCCATGGGGGAACAATGTGGCTGGACATGTGCTGCGGCACCGGAGACATGGCGATCGACCTGGGATCCCACATAGGCCCGGAAACCACCCTGGTAATGGCAGACTTCTCCCTCGAGATGCTGGAAATAGCCAAAACCAAGGAAGAACTGGAGGATATCGATATGGCGCTGGCCGATGCCTTCAACCTGCCTTTCAAGGACAATTCATTTGACCTGGTCACCATCTCTTTTGCCACCCGTAACCTGAACCTGAGCAGGGAAAAGCTGGTGCGTGCTTTCTCAGAGTTCAACAGGGTGCTGAAGCCGGACGGGAAACTGGTGAACATCGAAACCAGCCAGCCCAGGTCCAGGTTTGTGCGGACCTTTTTCCACCTGTATGTTAAGGCCATTGTCACTCCGGTTGGCTATCTCTTCACCGAGAACAAGACCAGCTACCGTTTTCTAACATCATCCATAATTAACTATTATAATCCTCAGGAGTTCAATGCCATTCTCGCGGAATCCGATTTTTCGAACCCATCCTTCCAGCCCCTTTCCTTCGGGGCGGTATCCATTCATTCGGCAGTTAAGCCTTCCACCCATTCAACAGCTTGATACTTTTTTCCAAAACATGACAAAACGTAAATAATTCAGTTGTATATTCAAGCCTGCATGAGCAGCATAGCCAAGGTATCCTGGAAAGCAAGTATTTTTCCCCTGTTGGGCATTATTTTGATTGCCCTACTTATGGGCCAGGCAAGCGGCTTTGACGACGGTACGGGGGATGCCAACGACAACTGCATAGGCTGTCATTCAGACGGCGGCAGCGGTGTGATATCACTGGCCGCGGAGTCGGACACCTACGAGGCTGGCATCAAGGGAGTCGTGGTTACTGCGACGGTCAATATGGACGACTGCGATGCGGATACAAAACTTCCAGGGGTCATGCTGCTTGCCGGGAATGGCGATATAGTAACCGATGCCGGCTGGCTTATTCTGGGAGATCCCAACAGCAACGGTGCACCATTGAACTACAATGAAATGTCTGGCGTGTCGGGAGACACGGGATTTCAATGGACCCTCGAGGCCCCGGGAACTGCAGGGGATTACACCTTGATGGCCAGGCTGATATACGATGACGGGGGCGCAAAATTTATTGACACGGAGGCGATATCATTGACATTGACCGAATCCACGTCCGGGCCGGTTGACGGTGATGCCAGTGAGGAAAGGCCAGACCCAACGGCAAAAGCTTTAAGCCTTGGGATAGTAGTGGGTATAGTGGCGATAATCACGATAACAATATTGAGGCGAAGATAACATGAGCGAAGAAGGAAGTCCTGACAGATCCAATAACCAAATGGGCTTAAAGGGATTGCTGGTTTTCATAATCATTATCGCAATCACCGTGATAATCGTTTTTGCTTCCTATTCCGCATACGTGGATTATGCCGGGGATGAGGTGCCGGTGCTGAATGTCAAGGTCAAACTGAGCGACGGCGAGGATGACCCGGTCTTTGACCGCTGGATTACCGAAGTCCAGTCCTACGCTCCGTATATCGAGAACATAAGTTCCGATATGATAATCGAACAATTTATGGTCGATGCGCTGGAGGCTCCCGGTGATGCTTCCCTGCAACTGGCTGATAGGCCGGCCGTTGTGATCTATGCCTTCAATATGGACGACAGCTGGAAAACCGGCAAGGCATCTGTCAAGTACACCGGCCCGGGTGAATATACCTTCAACATCAGCTTTCCGGATGCTCCGGAACCAGGGGATAGTATCAGGGTAGTGGTCGAAGTTGTTTATGACAAGGTCATCTACCCCAACGAGGATATATATCCACTTTACACCGCCGACCGCTATGGAATATTCTATTTGTGGCAATAATTCGCATATTCTTTGTACATTAATTGACTCGATGTGTTTACATAATGTCATTAACGTATAATCGTGCATATGCGCGCAATATAATTTAACAATATTTATATACCAGTTATTCATATCTTTATAATAATTAAAAACCAAAGAAAAAAGGACAAACATTTCTCCGAGAACAACTCGGGGTGGAGAAAAGAGGTGAATAAATGAAAAATCGATCGATAGTATTAGCAGTATCAGTACTGTGCGTTGGAATAATGATCATGCCGTACACTGTATCATTATTCGGCGGAGACCAGCATGGCTGGATAGCTGGCGATGATGTTCTATGTGTCACGTGTCACACCGATATCACCGAGCCGGGTGCAGGCTACATGCACGCATCACTCGGAACCGGCCAGGCATATTGTACAGCCTGTCACCAACTGACCCCAGCTGGTTCAAGTGAAGGTGTAACCGGATCCGGTGGCTTTGATGATGAACACGCTGCTGCCACAGTAGAATGTTTGGATTGTCACGAAACAAGCGCACCTGCAGCAGATGTTTGGTGGTCTACCGGTGATCCGATGGACAGCTCTGGAGCATACATCAACATAACCACAGAGGCACACAGCAACATGACCGGAGAAGCCGACTTCTCAGAGGGTGCATGGGCATCAGATTACCTCGCAGGTAACAACGAGGCATGTATCGCTTGTCACACCAAC
>JAGLSY010000237.1 GCA_023135545.1 Thermoplasmata archaeon
TCGTTCAATCACTGAAGGTTAATGGATGGTAAATCGATGGGACCGCAAGACAAAAAGAAAAAGCTGGATGACAAGGCCCAGATAAATCTGAGGAATAACATATTCTTCGTAGCCTCATCCCTGATGATAGTGGCAACTATAATTCTCCAGAATCCTCTCATCATTTTCTCGCTGTTCTTGCTTACAATCCTTCACCTGGTCCATCATTCCAAGGCCAACGGCAACAAGGCTCCAAAATCCTTTTTCAAGACGATTATAGCCGCCCGCAGGAAAAAAAGGATAGCCAGGCTGACCGAAGAACGCATGAGGGTCATAAGGGGAAAGCTCTACCGCCCCCGAAATCTAATACTCTTCGTGCCTTTGATGATATGCATAGTTGTTCTCTATCTATTTCTCTCCCACACCGTATTCTTTGCGGTTGTTACGTCAGATAGCATGTCGCCCTCCTTCAAGACCGGGGATTTGCTGCTTATGCAGGGCCACGGCTATGACCTGGAAGAGGATGATATCATAATGTTCAAAGTGGATGCGGTGCAGGAGCTGGTCATTCACAGGGTTGACACCATAAGCGAGGACGGAATTCTGACGAGGGGCGATGCCCTCGACAAGACCGACAAATGGATAATCGCCGAGAATGATGTTCAGGCCGAGGTTTTGAACTTCAACGACAACCCAATCGTTTTCAAGGATGCTGGCTGGTACTTTATTGACAATGCCCCGGCCGATTCCTCACCCTTCTCCGAAGAACTGCAGTTCACCACTCTGATGATGGTGACCATGAAAGATATAGGCTTGTTAATTTTCATACTGGCCGTGGTGTTGTACCTGGCATTTACAGTAAGGGATATAAGATTTTCATCGGCCGTCAGGCGAAGGTGATGAACAAAATATTTACATAAGTGAATAATATGGAAGGTCAGGTATCAAATGAAGAACATGGAAAAGATTGAGGAATTCAAGGCCCTGCTTAGGAGCAAGGAGGGACTATGGGAGTGCATGGAGGGACTGGACAATGAGGACCCCAGCTCCATAGACTGCTTTGGTATTTTCCTCAAGAGCAATCCGGAAGACATTGATGCCCATATCGGAAAGGCACTGGCCATCTACAATACCGGCAGATGGGAGGATGCCATCAAGCAGCTGACAGAGGGGCTTAGGCTGGATCCTGCTTATGAGCCTGGCCTTTTGATAAGGGCCGAAATACTGAGGGAAAGGGGCAAACTGCAGTTTGCCCTGAAATTTTATGAAAAACTCCTGGTCATTTCCCCATCTGATGAGAATTATTTGGAACAGAAGGCCGAGCTTCTTGAAGAGATGAGCAAGGAGGAGGACGAGCCAGATGAGGAAGGCCCCCGACCAGAGCCACAGGATGAGAGTGCCGACGACTCTGAGAGGGTGATGATGTTCAGAGGCATGAAAGTCACGAAGGCACCGGCTCCAGAGTTCATTCCGGGGGAAGTCGAGGAGCTTCCGGAAGTGCCGGATGATGAGCCCCCCGAAGAAAGCCCTAGTAAGGAAAAATGCCCCAAGTGCGACTTCATGAAAGAGGATGGCCTACCCTGTCAATTCTGTGACTTGGACGGCTCAGTGAAAGACACGATAGATATGATCCCGGATGGGGAACTGGATAACCTGATAGATGAGCTAGATGACCTTGACCTGGATGAAATTGACAGGCTTAGCGCCACGGAAGAGGAAATAGATGATGAAGAGTCCATAGAGCGAGATATGGAAGAGCTGGGAGAACTTGTTTGTGAGGGTTGCGGTGACATACTGGACCCCGATGATGAAATATGCAGGAACTGCGGTGAGGAACCTGACAAGGTAATGGTGATGAGGGGCATCATGGTTTCCAAGGTGTCGGAAGCCGATTCCCCTGCCCTTAACAACTACGAAGAGGACCGTTGGTCATCCTTTGTAGACAAAGCCAGAACCGACAGGAACAGAACCGTAAGCATAGTAGGCATCTTCTGCATAATCTCCATCGCCATATACCTGATATTCATTTCCTTGCTGGCCATATATGACAGCTTCTTCGTGGAGTTCGACACCATTGTTCTCATTCCAAACCTCATCATATTCATAATGGGGTTCGGAGCCCTGTACGGGGGAGTCAGCGTCGCCAAGAATTCAATTGTCTTCGACCATTTCCTTGATTCTATATTCGAGACCGAGATTTATCCCAGGCTGGAGCCGGCCCTTGAGGAGGTCGCCCAGGTGCAGGCCAGGCTGGACAACATCGAGGACAAAATAGAAAGAATGAACATGAACATATCGAGGAGTGGCAAATACCCATCGGCAGCTGAATTCCCGGCGGTTGCCATATCCAACAGGATAACTTCATTTTTGAAGATAGTGGTCGTGATAAACATCACCATCGGGATACTCATGTACACCATATCCAACCCGGGCAGGTACGCACCCTATCTCTTCACCATAATGTTCATGCTCTGGTGGGGTGTCATAACCGATGATTACGATCTCTGGAAGAATGCGATCTCCTGGGCCTGGGCAATACTCCCCATATTCGCCGTGCCATTCATGTCCATATTCCTTTATGTGGTCATGCCGATAGGAACATTGATCGGATTGATAGGCGGCTTCCTGATAATATATGCTTACTCCTACTTTGCCTGGGTAAGGTATTATGTGGAGGGAAAACTTCCCTTCAACGTCCACGAGGCCCAGCTTGAAGACGAAGAGGAATAGGGTGCTGGACAGGTGGTTGAAACCCCATGATCGGTGTTAAAAGTTGGTCGAACATATGCGTGATAATCACTATCGCGGTTCTTTTATCCCTTATCATGAGCCAGCCTGCCGATGCCCAGGAGCCTCCACAGAACGCCACCGGTTTCTACCACTGGTTCGAAATAATACAGGGTGATATTCCAGACACGGAGCAGTTCGAGCCGGACAATGTGATGATAATCCACGACACCATGTTCTTCGTTATTCCCTGGTACGAGTCCAGGGTGTACATCAACGTGCCGGAAGGGAGCGAGGTGGGTTATATACTGGATGTTCACAACATTTTCAGGAACGCCACATACGCCATGTCCGAATACGAGAACTGGTATTACTGGGAGTTCGACGAGAATGCCGAGAGGGACCTGGATGCATCCATCACCCATGCCAACAATACGGTTTTCCTCAACGGCATCTACGATCCCGGTCTGCTGAATATTACGGATTACGGGATTGCCCTGAAGCCGGGCATCACCTATGCCGAATACACGTCCCTGCCCCAGGCTGTTTCGGATGCGGTGAACATCACGTCCGCGAGGGCGGTCTTCCAGACCAACTCCGATAATGTAACTTTTCTACTCTCAAATGACAATGGAACGACATGGAGCCAGGCCGCCAATGGAACATCTGTATCCTTCCCATCCAATGGCACCTTGCTGAAATACAGGGTGATAATTTCCGATGACCAGATGCCCGAGGCCTGGGTGACCAACATCTCCATCGAATACTCCTACACACCAGCTTCCACCACAGTCGCTCTCAAGGCCGAGTATATCATACTGGTCGATGAGGAATCACCCTACTTCGCCATCCAGAAGCAGTTCTTTTACGATATCGAGGATATAAACATCCTACTGTATTATGAAGAAGGGTTCAAGGCGGCCTCCACCAACATCACCTGGATGGAGCATTTCGAGATAGACCAGGCCATGCTCCAGGTCTTCCAGAAGGAAAACAAATCATTTCATATGGGTTCTGCCGAGCCGGGAAGTTTAATTTCCCTCTCAGTGCACGAGGATACCGAGGTATCTGGCCAGCCCGATTACTATCTTTATTCGATTGCGGCGGTAGTGGTCATAATCGGCCTGACCGGCCTGTATTTGAGCCGGAGAAACAAGGGGAGCGCCGATTCAGATGAGGAGGAAGATGAGGATGAAAGGGGTGATGAGGATGACGGAGCAAAGGAGGGTCCCGAAGAAGAGCCAGATGGCGGCAAACCGGATGAGGAAACTCCTTCTACATCCGAGGCAGATCTCATCACCCAGAAGGAAAACATCCTGAAGGCCTTGAAGATACTGGATGCCGATTTTGAAAATGGAAACATATCAAAGGATGTATACGAGGAATTGAAGTCAAATTATAAGAAGGAAGCCATCAACATAATGAAGGAACTGGATAATATTCAGTGATTTCCAAGTTTGGAATCTGCTAATTTGATTATCTTTGGCTAAAAGAATTTTGTTCATGCCATCAGATCAGCAGCCGGTTCCATAACCACCGGTCCAGTCACCCAGCCCGCCCGCCCTATGGCATCCGGTCTCATATGTATTGTCTCCTGATAGAGGGCCAAATATTCCAGCTACATTTGGGCTTGTCTTCGGGTAGCACCATATTGAACCATCCACATGCTGCACCGAGCCATAAGGTCTCCACCACTGATTTTCATTTGCAGTGCCAAATGTATCATATCTCCAGTGGCATTCCTGGCATGGCGTCACATCGTTTCCATCATGCCAATAAAAATTATCCGCATCACTGTGCTGGGTTGTTAGTCTATGTGCATTTGTATTGGGCTTATCAGTGCCAGCCATGTCAGTAGGTTTGTCCCAGCCATAGTGGCAGCTCCCACAGTTAACTGTGGTTCTGGTGGTATCGGTCCATCGTGGCTTGACCGTGTGATAATCATTGGCAGGAAGGCCATCGAATATTCCGGTGCCGCTCCAATCTGGAAAGCCATCATCTGCATCATTCAGGACCCCATCGCTATGGCACCATATTCCATAACACTCCTTGTTAGTAGAATCCCAGGCTCCCGGGTCTGAGCCAATGGTTGAATTAAAGAAGGCAGCTACTCCATTGACACTTCCGTCGAAAGCAACATCAAATACCATATCCACGTGGGAGATGGTCCCGTATGTTCCATAGCCAGCTGTAGGGGCGGTTGTGGAATTATGGCATTCCGAACAATCATAATCATACCATGTGTTCCAATCGAAATACCAGAATATCAGTTCATCTGCCGCCGGCTCAAGCACCTCGTCCGTGTCGGTGATCGAGTCTCCGGTGGCCTTGCCAGCGGCACCCACGTACACCAGGGCTTCCTCGAATCCGGAGAATTCTCCAGTGATGCCGACATCGCCCGCTGCCTGGACGCCCGTATCCCACCAGCAATCGTACACTTCATCGTGATCCGAGTCTAGGTACATGATGACATCATCTATCATCTGGGTTCCGGCATTTCCATCGGCAATATCCTGGGCCGTGCCTATGTACAGTAATATATCATCATCGGCAACATCAAATGTGCCGTCATTGTCCATGTCCACCTCGTAATATATGTCCTCGTTCCGGTCCCAGACACCGTTGGCCGTTATACTATCGTAGAAATAGACATTGTCATTGGCCGTGAAATCCCTCAGATCGGCCGTGCCGGATGTGTAAACGTTATCAGGAGATTGCGGTGGATTCGCACCCTGGTTATTTCCGCCGTTCAGAATACCGTAGTCAAGCATCCGATTGCCGTTCAGGTCCTGAAGTATGGCTTCCCCAACATCATAATCACTGTCCTGCCAGCCAAAGGGAGGTGTGATGTCTGCAGGATTTCCTGTATTATCAGCCCAGAATAGGTCTCTGGTGGGATATAACCCGTCCCAGTTCCTCACGTGCTTCAGATGGACATAAGAGTTGCCTGTTGTTGTGCCGCCCAGCTCCCTGTCCGTGCCAGGGTCGTAGTTGGGCATTCCATGGCATTCTCCGCATGTTATAGGTGTACCGGAATTCCAGGCCGGGGTGTTGTAGGTTATGAAGCC
>JAGLSY010000238.1 GCA_023135545.1 Thermoplasmata archaeon
ACAAAATCATGACTTCCCAGAGTGGATTTGAAGCCCATATCTATCAGGATATCGGTCACCTCGGAGGCAAGGCCCCCGTCGCTGTTCAAGGTCACTGTAACAAATGTTTTCATTTTTTAATCTCCTATATCTGTGTATTAGTGTATTGGTGTAATAGTGTGTTAATGTTTATGAATGAGGCAGCTTATTTCTTTTTCCCCTTCAACTGCCTGTTTATGAGCATCATGCCTACCATGAGTGCTATCAGTCCTATCATGATGTATATGGTAGCCGATACGTTGCTTCCCTCGACATAGAACTTGTTGTTTATCTCGATATCACCTATTGACGGGTCGATGATGCCGTCATTGTTGACATCCACAACTACCTTGGAAGTGTGCCATCCCCCTTTTATCTCATCGGAAACCCAGTAACTGCTCAGGGTCGTGCTGGCCCCTGGTTCCAGAGATGCAAGGGTATTGGTTGAAAGGAATATGTCATCGATGTAAAACTCGATGGTGGCATTTCTTATCGCAACCTCTCCGGAGTTGAATATGTCAGCGGATATGACAATCGGCTCCACGACTGTTATGTCGAACTCCCTCACGTACCAGAGGGTTCCGGAAGGTGAAGAGACATTGATTACCATCATCATCTCGCCCACGCTACTGGTAGCGGTTATGTCGGCACTGAAGGTCTTGTTTTCACCGGTCAGGTTTCCTGTTATCGGCTCTATATTCAGCGGAGAAGCCCCTGTTATGTTTCTGGCATCAACGTAGACCTCGTACTGCCAGTTCCTGTCAATGGGGTCCATGAGGGTTATGTCGTATGATCCCATCTTATCCTGTCCCAGAACATTGGGGCCCTTGATATGCAGGCGCACGTCCTTAACGTTGCCCTCTGCCGAGACCAGCAATGCCGGTCCCAGGATTGCGAGAGAAACAAGAGCCAATATGGCCGTCATGAGTGCAATTCGACCGCGCATCATCTGAGCCACCTCTTCTTTTTCATGACATAGAACATTATAAGGCCAAAGGTCACGGCGATTATCGTCACCAGAGCTCCTATGAAGGGGTCCTCGGTCGATGTCTGGTAGACCATGCCTCCCGAGATGGTGATGTTGTCTTGGTCCAGCATTATATCCGGGTAGGTCACGGCAAAGCTCTTGGAGGCATATATCGATTTGTCGGTCTGGGAAAAGGTGCCTATGAGCAGGGCCACGTTCTTGGCCGGGTTGTCGCCGATCTGCCTGAAGGTCAGCGGGATTGTTATCCGGTTGTTGGCCGTGACCGTCAGGTTCATCACTTCGGCTTGGCCATCGCCCATGTCCCCTGCGGTCATGTTGTTTATTGTCACGTCCCAGCCCTTGGCCCTCAGATCGTCCAGGTTGGCAATGTAAACAGTGACCTTGTCATCTCCGTTGCCCGTATTCATGACATCAAAGGCCCACTTCATGGTCTGGCTGTCCATGACCAGGGAAGTCGAAGAGTAATTCAATTCCAGTCCATAGGTCTGCTTGACTTCCAACTCTAGGGTGGTCTTCATCGTGACCGTGGAATCCTTGGTGGATCTGGCGGTGATTGTAATCGGGTTGTAGTTGACTAGCGCGTTTTCGGGAACCGTGAAACTGGACATTACTTTAGCTTCGTTTACCCCGGCACCGTAACCCAACTCCACTTTGGTCTTGTCGATGCTTGTAGCCCATGTCGGGTCCCCGCCGGTCACTATCAGGTCATAAGTGTCCGGGGTGTTGCCAAGGTTCTTTATCGTAATCTCGTACTCGACCACCCGGACCGGACTTATCACTCCGGTAAACAGGGGTCTTGATTCCAAAGATACGGCAAACACCTCGACCTTGTCCATTGACAGGCTTCTGCGTGTGTCATCTGTCAGTTCGATGAAGGTATTCAGTGTGTATTCTATGTCTATTTCATTGGCCTCGTCATAGTATGTCAGCTCCCCGGTGATGTTGTATGAGTTCTCGGGAAGCCAGATACTGTAGTGGCCGTCATCAGTCGTGGTCAGGTTTATCATGCCCCTGTCCGAGATGAGCTCCAGGGTGGTCATCTGATGAAGGTTGTTATTGAAGAACACCTCTCCGGAAAGCCCGTGGCTCTCCTCAAGTGTGATATCGAGAACTATGCGCTCGAAGAGGCCCAGTTCGATGGTTTCGATGTAGGCGTCCTCGGACTCGGGATTGAAGGCATAAACCGTGTAAAGGCCGGGAGGAATAGCCATTTCGTAATAGCCACTTGGGTCTGTAACCGTCTTGTAGACATCCTTCTTCGAGCGGAAGGTCAACTCGGTTCCCACGGAACTGGTGTCTGCTGTGGCCAAGGTGATGTTTCCTTCCAAGTCCAAGAAATATTCCTCACGCTGGAGCATCAGGTTTCTCACCGTGTCGGCACCGGTCGAGAAGATGGTCTCGTTATCGATGCTGTTGTCCTCGTTGAGATAAAATTTGAAGGTCTTGACCGTGCCGGCCATGTCTACCAGGTCCACGAAACTCACGTCTATTCTGTATTCCTTGTTCCTCACCAGTTGGATGGAATAATCGGAATTCTCATCGGTTATGGCAATTATCGTATCGTTGGTTTCCAGGTCTGTAAATATGATATCTCGACCCTGGAAGATATTCAGCTCGTAGATGACGTTACCAGTCAGATTGTAGGCCGTGTCCAGTGTCACGTCAACATTGGACAGAGCAGATATGTTCTCAGCGACATTGGCCAGGTATACATCCTCTCCCTTTGCATAGTGGGCCCTGACTATGTACTCGCCAGGCATAATATACTGCTCGGTCTGGCCGGTTTCTATGGAGACCTCAAGGTAGTCATCTCCCAGGAAGGAAACATTGCCGCTTGACAGAACACCGTCCCTCAGGAGGCTGATATAGAATTTGACCCTGTGTTTGACGGTGAGGTTCAACTCCTTTGCAGAGTCCGTGTTGAATCCGGTGGCGTAATCGAACCTATTGTTTATCTGTAGAATCTCGGTGTCATTGCCAGAGGTCATGTTCTTCTGTATGTCGACAGTGTAAAGGCCGGGTATCAGCTCGATGTTGTACGTTCCATCTATCTCCATCTGCACCGAATTGTCAACCGCTCCCACATCTGCGGCAATGAAGTTGACATAGGCGTTCTCTCCCGTGAGAATCTCGCCATCCATGAATATAGTTCCCTCCACCGGGACCAGTGCCGGAACTATTGCCTGCCTGATGTTGGAGCTGTAGAGCTCGGAACTAGACATTCGTCCCAGGCTGACCGGGTAATAACCATTCTTCTCTATTTCAACGGTGTAATACTCGTCCTTGTAAAGGGCTCTGTCCGAGCCGCCAAGTGAGTCGGTTACCGAGGTAATTACCTGGCCACCATCGGTGATGTAGTTTATTATCACGTTAGGCAACCCTTCTTCGGTCTGGAACACGCCGTCGCCGTCATAATCCTGGTATATGGTCATGGCAGAATGGAAGGCCTTCTCAAGGTCTATGGATATCTCCTTCTGCGCCCCGCTGAAATAATGTCTGGCCGAGTAAACAAACTCGTCCGGCGAATAGGTTACGGAAGAATACAGGTCATAGTTGCCTGGTGGAAGGTTGATTACGAAGGTACCCTGGTTGCTGCTGATGGCAGTCAATATGAATTCATCGTCCAGGGATTTGAATATCACTGGCAGGTTCTTGATGGGCAGACTGACATCGGCCCTGTTCAGATCTCCGACGACCCTCACACCCTCGATCATGTTCAGGTCCATAA
>JAGLSY010000239.1 GCA_023135545.1 Thermoplasmata archaeon
GGAGAGATGGTTCCTGAAGGCCCCGGTCTTGTTGGCTACCAGCAATACGTCTGATTCGGCCTCATCGCCATATGTCATTCTGATATTGGCCTGTTTGGCCGGGCTGCCGTCCGGGAGCAGAATGGAACCGGTAAACTGAACCGCCTCCTCCATTCTGAGGGTTACGGTGTTATTCTGCATGTGCTTTATCCGCACCTTTGAAACAGGGCAGGCCTGGTCCTCGTAGATGGCCTGGATAAGGTAATCGCCGTAAATAAGATTGGTGAATCTGAATGTGCCGTTCACTCCGGATATCGTCTCCTGAACCTCCTCATCCTCAATCCACATCTCAACTGTCGCGCCTTCGACCGGCTCACCGCCGGCCCCCAGCACCGAGCCCAGCAGGGATGTCGGTTCCAGTGCCCATGAGGCATCGCCGTTCTGCTCAGGAGTGAAGGTCTGGTTGAAGAATTTCAGCTGTCTGCCGGCCACAGCGATGTTGACAATGGCATCTCCGGGTACAAAACCCTCGATAAGGCAGACACCGTCCTCGTCACTGTATACGGTCACAGTGAAATCCAGAACCTTGCTGGTCACCGTGACTTCCGCGCCTTCTATCAGGCTGTCGTCCGGTTCACTGTAAATGCCATCTTCCTCGGTATCCCAATACACGAGGCCTTCAACCGAAGCGGGGGGTATAACGACATCGTGGTTTATCAGGTAATCATATATGCCATCCCCGTCCCAATCCACCTTTTCTCTCATTGCCTGATAGTCCTCTATAAACATATGGGAAATGTTCATTTCTGTTCCCATCATTGTCAGGGGGTTGGGTTCTCCGTAGGAGGCGGTTATCTTGATATCTCCAAATGGTACAATAAGAGAGTACTCGCCGTTCTCATCAGTTTGGACCTTCTGGTGTGGTATGTCAAAGTCATCATGGACGGTCATGTGGGCCCCGACAATCGGGGTTCCGTCCTCAAGGGTGAGCTGGCCGCTCACTATGGCTCCGTCGTAATATTTGAGCATCATGACGCCCTGGTACAGGCTGGACCTGTCACTGAGGTCAGAGATACCGATGTCGTTTATCTGGTTATCATAGGCATCCCAGAAGCTCATGGCCCTCCACGCATCGGTGTGGTTCTTGATGTCCTCCATTCCGTAGGGGTTCCAGTAGGCCGTCCTGTGTACCAACTTGAAGTGGGTCATGTTCCACGCGGGCATTATGGGAGTCTGGGTCATACTTTCGCTTATGGCTGGTATCCCGCCATCCTCATTGCTCTGGCCAATGTCCTCGCCGCTGTAGCCGATGAAGGCTCTGTATAACATGGAGTTGTAGAACATTTCCTGGTATTCCAGCTTGTACGGGTTGTTGCGGTCCAGCTGCACATCCGGTGGTATGTCCCCGATATCATATTCACCACCGTACTCGCCCACAGCCTTTATCTGCCAAAAATCAAAGGGTTGGTTGCCCTCGTCGCCCGAGGTAATCCTGTGGTCCGACAGCTTGGCCGGAGCATAGAAAATACCGGTGTTCTGGGCGCTGAAGGGGAACAATCTGCTATCAATAGCGAAGTAGCGTATCGAGTCTCCCGTCATGGCTCTCACATCATTGTACAGAGACACAATTTCCTCCAGTGTGAGTTTCTGGGTTATCTCGCCCCTGATGGCCAGGTAGCGGCCGTTGGCCGGCTGTATGATATCGTCCCTGGGGCCGTAAACATCTGGGTTTGCCCAGATGGTATCGTAATAATCCGCCGGGTTGCTGAACATGTTGGATATTTCATCGGTGTCCAGGCCGTAGGAATCCAGAAGGACTAGCATTTCGGGTTCCATATATCTGTCAATGTTGTCATAACCGCCACTCCAATCGGCCTCGATTAACCTCACTATGAGAAGCGCGATGGCATCTGCCTCGCTCTGGGACATGATGAAGTTACCGGCCAGCTGGTGACCTCCAAGGAAATTATCGGCAACGGTGGGGTGCTTGCCCTCGTTGACCGCCTCGAAACCGTAGTCCCACCAGCTCAGGTACGCGGGCCTGTCCTCAGGAGGATAGATATCCGTATCCTGGGTCGCAAGCCAGTCATAGGCAGCAGGGTAATATTTGCTGTTGAGCGGCAGTGAGTATCCGAAGGCTCCGAAGAACCAGTTGCTGCCGTTGATGGCATCGTAGGACTCCGGTTGGAGGAAAAGAGGCATGACATCGTATATCTGCTTGTCATAGGTTCTCTTGGTCTCGTATGGTATGCCGGCATCAATACCGGTCCACACATTTGGTAGAATTATGAATAAAGCCAGGAACAGTACGCCGATAACGAAGGAAACCTTGCTCTTCCTGACAGTCAGGAAGAGAAGGAAATCCACAAACATGAGAGAGCCCAGGATGAAAAGATGGGTGGCCGTGGTGAATTCCCAATTGCCGATAACGAAACCGTACATGTAAACCAAAGCCCCGACTATGGGTACGAGCAATGCCAGAAGGTAGGATGTCCTCCCGGGATTGATCTCGGCGATGGTGTTCATGAGTACAACGGCGGCAAGGCCAAGTAGGCCAATTACAAGGATCGCAAGGGCTATTCCGGTATCGGACGAAAGGCCGGCAACGGTGGCGGCCAGAAGAGCCAGTCCACCGACAAGGCCCAGCTTGAAGTTCCTGTGCATCGGGGCGGAAATCAATCTTTTCTGGGTCTCGACAAATTCCTTGAATTCCAGTTTTTCTATAATCAAAGCGGTTATCCAGGCTGCGGTTATGGCAAACACAGGTGCCGCGTTGAACATAAAACGGGCCGCATTGGTGGCCATGTAGATAGAAGTAGCAGTCCAGATGAGCATGAATATGTAATCGAATTTCATACGTTTCGGAAGCTGGTAGGCAGCCCAGGCAACTCCGGCAAAGGAAAGCCAGAAAGTTATAACACCGAAGGACAGGGCCAAATTACTGAATGGGGGTGCCTGCGCCTCTGCAATTGTCTCGTACTGCTTGTTCCTGACGAAGTAGCCGGCACCGCTTGCCACTGCTCCAGTCATAGATTCGACGGTTGCCGGTGCAACGAGGCTGAGAATCAATATCCCCACAAGAAGCAGGAATAAAGAACCGGCAATGACCAGCAGCCATGGAAGTTTGCGGGTCACGACAAGTATAACACCTACCACCAGTGCTCCTAGGAACATATAGGTCGGGGTGTCGTACCAGCTGATTATCTGTATGGACAAATAGTAATAGGGATATATGACCAGAAGGGCTATTCCCACGGTTAAGAAATACACCATGAGCACGCCGAGAGAGTCGGCATTCCTGAACCTGTCCAGAAGGAGCTGGATACCCAGGTAGACTGTCATGATAACCACAACGTAGGCCCATCCTTTCCAGGTGAGGGCGACCGCCGACAGGGACATCGCGGCCAGTGCCGCGTAGATGATGGAACTCCTGCTGTTCATGATCATGTCCATGATTCCGGTCTTGACCTCGTCCATCTTGGCCCATTCCTTGACCCAGGTCTTCTCCTTCAGGCCCTTCAGGGCTTTCAGGAAGAAGTAGAAAGTTAAGACAATGAAAAATAAAGCGAAAGCGTCGTGGTCAGCGTTGGTGAGAACACTACGCTGTATGTGACCGGGCATGACCGCCAGAAGGAATGCGGCAATGTAGCCGGTTTTCCTCCCGAAGGCCTCTTTGGCCAACAGGTAGGTAGGGAATATCGTCAGGGCTCCCCAAAAGGCAGTTGAGAATATGAAGACCCACCAGGTGGATTCAACAATATCCCCGCCGAAGAAGGGAGTCAAAGCTATTCCACCCATGTAGACTGACCAGTCATAGAGCGGAGGACGGGGGTTTCTTGTACCCAGCGGATAGTTGAGCATATCGTCTCTGAAGTGATGGTCACCGGTTTCCTGTGCATAGGTGATAACAAAATGGTGATAATAGGAATCAGAACCACCGGACAGCAAAAAGCCATCCTCCGTGGCCGGCTCAACTCCGTAATAGGCCCTGATAAAAAGGGCAAAAGAGAATATCACCATCAAGATCAAAATCGGTTTCCAGTTCTTCTCGAGCCAGGAGCCCTGCCATCTGAAGTTCAGACCCAGTGGAGATAACTTGCTGCCTCCATTGGGTTTGGGTTCGTCATGTCCTTCCACATAGTGGTTTTTCCTGAGCTTTCTTATTCCTTTCGGAATATCAGGCTCATCTGCGGACATGTCAGATGTTTCTGGCTTTGACTCATAGACCTCGGATTTTGTATCAAACTCCTCGGTCTGCTCAGACATCATATATGCATCTGGCTCTTCAATAAAACCAGCTGCATTTTTATTTTTCTTGTTTTTTCTAGCCATAGTTTCACCGAAATTTGACGGAATTGTCCTCCTTCCGCTGTTCGAATGAATATTACTGGGGTTATCGGGTGAAATGGCCACTTTTATAAATACTTATGTATGAA
>JAGLSY010000024.1 GCA_023135545.1 Thermoplasmata archaeon
GAGCCTCATTATCGTGCCGGCTCACGGGTGCTGAAGGAAGGAGAATTCGTTCTCATGGACTTCGGGGCTCTTTACAACAGGTATGTTTCCGACATCACGAGGACCTATTTCATGGGCCAGCCCACCGAGAAGCAGAGAAAGATATATGAAACCGTGAAGGAGGCCCAACAGGCATCGCTGGATGTCATGAGGGATGGTATCGAAGGGGCTGATGTTCACAATGTTGCGGCCGATATAATCAACGCGACGGAGTTCAAGGGAAGATTCACCCATGGTCTGGGGCACAGCATCGGGCTGAGCGTTCATGACGGTTCCGGGCTTTCGCCGGCCGTGGATATCATTCTGGAAGAGGGCATGATATTCACGGTGGAGCCAGGTATCTACATTCCGGGCTTCGGCGGGGTGCGTATCGAGGATGATGTTGTTGTGAAAAAGGGCGGCGTCGAGGTTCTCACAACTGCCAGCAAGGAACTTATTGTTCTTTGAAATGACAGATCGACATTGCCGAATATCTCCTATTTGCCAGAGCTGGAATTATAATTTTACTCTTGCTCTGACCAGTCTGGGTTTTTTTACCGGTGTTGTCCTGGCAAATATTTCTAGAACATAGCTCATGGTCCCGAAGAGGGCCAGTCCGAAGGCCACCAGGGCCATAAGGAGCCCCGTGATCTCCAAGGAAACTATGGAGAAGGTCCCGAGGAGGGAGATGAAGTACATCACGAGGGCTCCTTTTACAAAGATGAGAACTGTATTCGGGATATCGATGTTTCCGCTTCGCACGGGACCGGAAGAGTTGAGAAGGAGGTACCCGACACCGAAGAGCATCGATATTGAAACTACGGTGATGGAGAAGATGACGAGGCCGAGATTGTCAATAAGACGGAAATGCCAGAGAAAGAAGAGCATGGCGATTACCAGGTAGCCTCGCAGGACGACCCTGAACACTGCCGGAATCTTTAGTCTCGTCATTTTCTCTCACCATGTTGTAAATTGCCCGGCCGCGTATATATATCTGGCGTGGTTATTACCTATCTATACACCAATATCCCATTAATCTCCCAGTTGTGGTGCATACACCAATATCCCATCAATTCTCAGTTGTGGTGCACGCCAATATTCCTGTATTAATCTACTGTGGCGCACACCAATATCCCATTGTTTTCCCAGTTGTGGTGCTCATCTATCAGTCAAGGAAGTCTGGGCATCCGCCGGAATGCCCAGCATACCTATAAATAATTAAATTTCATGCTACAGGACATGTCCATCGCCGTAGAGACCCGCAACCTGTCAAAGCATTACAAAAATGTCAAGGCACTGGAAGAGCTTTCCATCACAGTCCAGCAGGGCGAGGTTTTCGGCCTTATCGGCCCCAACGGGGCAGGCAAGTCCACCACCCTGAAGATACTCACCACCTTACTGCAACCAACATCAGGCCAGGCAACCATTTTTGGTATAGATGTTGTGGAGAAACCAGAGGCCATAAGGGAGATAATCAGCTACCTGCCCGAAGAAGCAGGCTCCTACAAGCAGTTGACCGGGAGGGAGTATCTTAAATTCATGGCTGCCTTCTTCGAGAACGGTGATGCCGACACCAAACAGATGGTGCAGAGAGGGGTGGAAATTGCCGGTCTTGACGAAAGAATAGATGACGCCACCAAGGAGTACAGCAAGGGGATGAGGCGCCGCCTTCTCATAGCCAGGGCATTGATGACCGTGCCGAAACTGGCAGTCATGGATGAGCCGGCCAGCGGTCTGGATGTCAACCATGCCTACTATGTTAGAAAGGTGATACGCAACTTCGTGGAGGAACAAGGGGTTACAGTGATACTGTCCAGCCACAACATGCTGGAGGTTGAGTTCCTGTGCGACCGTATCGCCCTGATAGATGATGGAAGGATCATCGACACCGGCACGCCCAAGGGCCTTATTGAAAGATACGATGCAATAAACCTGGAGGAGGTCTTCATCAAGGTCACACGCGATAAATCAGCCACCACGAACGGGGGGTCTGCATAATGAGAGAGCGAAGCGATTGCATTAGGAACTTCGAACAGGATTCGAAGTTTCATATGTGCGAACAAAGTTCTCACATACGAGTGCACCGACCAAAGGGAGGTGGTGCATGATGGGTGGCTTATTCAATATCATCAAGAAGGAGATAAAGGAGATGGTCCGCGACCCCAGGCTCCTGCTTGGTATGATAATCATGCCCCTTCTGATATTTCCGGTGATGGGCGCAACCATGAGCGCAACTGTCGAATCGGTTGAAGAAAGTGCCAGCAACATCAATATAGCACTTATCAACCAGGATGTAGGGAACAGGTCAGCAGGGCTTATCGACATATTCGATGATAATGGAGTGACCATTCACAATTATTCGGAATACCAACCGGAGGTATTGTTCACCCAGGAAGATAGGGAGTACAGTGTCATTGTTGTGATACCACCGGATTTCACCTTCAATATAGAGAATGACTCCAGCGTTGTTGTCAGCTTTTACACGGTAATGGAAACCTATTCCATAAGCGAGGAAATACCCTCCGCGGTGCTGGCCAGCCATTTGCGGGAATACAAGCAGATGATAGTGGATGAGAGGTTGGCAGAAGCCTTCCCGGACAAGGAACCATGGATGGTGGAGAACCCGGTGATTATATCCAATCAGGCCGTGGTCGATGGAGAAATAGCAGAGAATGTATCACCTGGCCGGATCGCAGAGCAGATGATGTTGCAGAGCATGATGATGCCCATGGTGATGATGATGCTTCTTATCATGGCGTCCCAGCTTGCGGCAACCTCCGTTGCAATGGAGAAGGAGGAAAAGACCCTCGAGACACTCCTTACAATGCCGGTATCCAGGAACGCCATCCTCTTCGGAAAGGTCGGTGGAGTTGTGGCAGTATCTGCAATTGCCGTGGTGGCCTACATGATTGGCCTATCCTATTACATGTCCTCCGTGGCCTCGATGAGCGGGGATGCAGGCCTCAATCTTGCAGAGATAGGGCTAGTTCCATCCACCACTGGCATGATAATCCTTCTCATAACCCTCTTCTTATCTCTGATAGCCGCACTCTCGGTGGCCGTCCTTCTAGGTTCACTCACAGAGGATGTCAGGAGCGCCCAGGCATTGATGGGGATTCTTTACGTTCCGATATTCATACCGGCCATAGTTCTCATGTTCGGGGACATCAGCCAGCTTCCTTCGGTCATACAGACCATAGTGTTTGCCATACCATTCTCCTATCCCATACTGGCTTCCAAGGCCATGTACACCGGCCTTTACACCCCTATACTCTTTGGCATAGTCTACCAGGTGATATTTACAGCGGTCATGATAATTCTGGCTGGCAAGCTCTTCTCAACCGAGAAGATACTGACCATGAGGATAAACCTGAAGAAGGGAAAAAAGGGCGGTGCATTCCCCATAATCAACTATCTGGCCAACAGAAGAAGGAAGAGTCCATGAAGTACGACGAGATTATAAAATTCATAAAATCCTCCCACAACCAGAGGAATGTGGACGGCATGGCCAGATATGGAATAAACCCGGAGAACAATTATGGAGTCTCTGTGGGAAAGATGAGAGAGTTGGCCAAGGAAATCGGTAGAGACCACGAACTGGCCCTGAAACTATGGAATTCGGGAATACATGACGCCAGGATACTGGCTCCGATAATCATGGAGCCGGATAAGATAACCGAAGAGCAAATGGATGCCTGGGTCCATGATTTTGATTCCTGGGATATCTGTGACGGATGCTGTGGGGAGTTTGCTTTCACTCCTTTTGCACATGAAAAAGCCAGGCAGTGGTGCGGAAGCGACGAGGTTTTTGTTAAAAGGGCCGGCTTTGTCATGATAGCCAGACTTGCCGTTCGTGACAAGAAGGCGGATGATGATGTGTTCCTGGGCTACCTGCCTCTCATCGAGAAAGGGGCCAGTGATGAAAGGAACATGGTGAAGAAGGCGGTGAACTGGGCCCTGCGTCAGATTGGAAAAAGAAACCTGGCTCTGAACAAAAAGGCAATTAAGCTGGCCGAGAAGATAAGTAAATTAAATTCGAAAAGTGCCAGATGGGTTGCCAAGGATGCCCTGAGGGAACTTAAATCTGAAAAGGTGCAGGAAAGGCTGTCCGGGAAGAAGTAAATTATATCAACCCCTTCCGAATACTGGGGGTCAAGGGCCCGTGGGTTAGCTTGGCTATACTTGGCGCTTCGGGGGCGTTAGACTCCAGTTCGAAATATCTGGCCGCGCGAAGGCGACCAGGTAAGGAGGTCTGGGCGGGCCCATCTATTTCTCCACCCTATCTATCTTCTTGAAAACATCGTAGAAATTCTCAACTCCGCCCTGGAGTATGGGGAACCCGCTGTACATTTCCCTGGTGGTGATCTCCCCGGCGATGTTGGTCTGCATTATCTTGCGGACTTCTTCGACATCGCGTGTGTGCCCTAGCGCCCACATGAGCTTCGGGAGTGCGGCCTCGGGCAGCATGTTCTTCCCCTCTATGACACCACGGGCAAGCATGTCCCTGCCGGTCTCGTAAACTCTAAGGTGGGTGAAGCCGAACAGGGGCTGCACCACAATTACTACCGGGATCTCCTCTTCATGAGCCCTGTCCAGCGCTTCATACATGGGCTTTCCCACATGGCCGAGGCCGGTGCCTATTATGACGATGCCGTGATAGCCCTTGTCGATGACGGCCTCCATGGCATCCGACTCCATTCCCGGATAGAAGTAGAGCATGGTGACACGCTCATCGATTTTAGTATCCAGTACGAAATCTTCCTTCGGGCCCCGCCTTTTTCTGTCATCCTTGAAAAAGGTGATTTCCCGGTCCTTTATCTTGCCCAACGGTGTGTCCCCCACGGTCCTGAAAGTATCACGTCTGGCACTGTGCATCTTGCGCACCCTGGTGGCGCGATGTATCAGGTCGTAATTATCGCTGGTGGTGCCGTGCATCACAACCACCACCTCTGCAAGGTCGCCGTAGGCAGCCAGTGTGGAGGCGTTCATCATGTTGATGGGGCCGTCACTGGATGGCCGGTCCGAGCTTCTCTGCGAGCCAACGATGACAACCGGAATAGGTAGATTCCGGAAGAAGAATGAAAGGGCGGAGCCGGTGTATGACATGGTATCGGTTCCATGCCCGATTATCACGCCGTCCGCGCCGTCGTTTATCTCCTTTGCAACCGCCTCGGCGGTCTTTATCCAGTACTCGGCGCAGAAGTTTTCGGAAAGGATCTTATAAAGGGTTTTCGGGGTCAGATTGCAGATGTCGATCAGCTCCGGTACCGCAGAAAAAAGCTCGGAGGGCTCGAAGGCCGGAAGCACTGCCCCGGTCCTGTAATCCAGACGGCTGGCCACCGTACCGCCTGTTCCTAAAAGAGTAACGTTGGGCAGGTCTGGGTTCTTCTCCACGACCTTTTCCGGGATCTTGTAGTCGCCTGCCCGGTATCCGATTTCAATAATTTCAGCATCGTCCGGAACCCTGATGCCTATGTTGTAGCCGGTGTCCACTTTAATAGAAATGTAATCGTCAGAGGTATGGACCGAGCGCGGCAACAGAACTCCTTCATAATGAGAGCCGTCCTTTTTCGTGACACGGACAACCGACCAGGTTCTCAGGCCTTCCTTGACCAGCCTTTCGAGTAACGGCCCCCTGTAGCCGTCCGGAGGTTGGTATTCTTCGCTCATGTTGAATTATCCTCCTTCTCGGATGCGGTGACTGCCTTGTATTCTGCCAACAGGTCGTATTTTGCCTCCTCGCTTGAAGATTTGGCCAGGTCGAGGAGCAATGGGCGCAACTTTGAGCCGGCCAGTTCGCCATCCGTGACAGCTCTGGCCACCATGGTAATCATGTCACTTGAAATTGAATCGGGATCCTGCCCTTTCCGTGCCAGCCACCTGGGAAGTTCGATGAGCAGGCGGTATGCGGTGGATACGCTGGCTGTCCCATCATCGACCAGTTTGATGAAAAACTCGATCTTTTCATCCCTTATTATCAGTTCGACCCTGTCCATTGTCAAGCCCTGGCCCCCGTATTTTCTGAGCAGGTCGAGAGGGCGGTTGAAGGTCGTCTTCCTTATGCGCTCCAGTTTATAAATGGGGTAGGGTTCTGGCGGTGTATCGGTATCAGGATACAGCCTTTCCTTGCCGTGGATCACCCTTAAAAACTCATTGTTGCCATTGGGAAGCACACGCCTGGTCTCCTGCGGAACTCCGTCAAAGGCCTGCTTGCACCTTTCGACCGTTATCTTCAGGGTGTGCAGGACCGGTTTCTCGGAACCTCTGGCCGCAAGGTAGCCATCGCCGTCCTGCAGGTTGAGGACCTTTCTTATTCCACCATCGGCCCTGGCATCGACGAAGAGGGAATCCGGCTCTCTCGACCTCCTGATGGACCCTGGCTTTGCCTCGCCTGAATGGAACATCTCGTCATATCCGACGCCTGTAATTAAATTGCATTTCTCGAATATCTCGAAGCCGAAGTCCTTCTGCGGCTGGATTTCGGCCATCAATATATTTTCGAATTGCGGAAGGTGGACCGCATAGGCTTTTTCATCCTCGGCCAGTACATCAAAAAGATGGCTTATGTCGACATAGGTGTGCTCGAAGTCATCTTTCTCGATCGGCATCTTCTCCAGTCGAGCTTTGATCTCTATCAAGGCGTCTTGCCTGCAGACCTCGTGGGCGCAGTGTTTGGGAAGCATGGCCAGGTCCTGAACACCCTTCAACTCGGCCCTGTTTCCGCCGTCTATCGATATGTTCACGTCCTGCCTGGCCACCCCGATTCCCCGCCTTGCCAGCCCGGTGGTCCTGAGGTTGAGGCCTATCATCTTGGCGGTCTCGATCAACTCCTCGGGCGTATCGATGGCATTGTGGTCCGTGATTATCTCGGTAAGAGGCACACCCAGCCTGTCCAGGTTATAATAAACTGTCCGGCCCCTGTCCTCTGTTTTAATCTTCCTGGCAGAGTCTTCCTCGATCAGAATATTGGTAATCGGAACTTTCTTACCGCCCGGCAGCTCGACATGGCCGTCCCTGGCCACTATGAAGGTGCGCTGGAAGCCGGTCGTTATGGAGCCATCCAGATATTGCTTTCTGTTGACCACGATCTCCTGGGCAGGGCTCTCGCAGTTGAAAAGACTGGCCAGGTGGAAGCCTGCATCAATGGAATCGTTGTCTATCCAGAAGGGCGGGGTCTCGTCCATCTCGTAGGTGCAGACATGGGCATCATTGGCATGGTAGATGACCAAGTATCCTTTTTCGACTTCCACCAGCATGCCCGGGTCGAAGTCCCCCATCTCTCCCATCACAGCGCGGAAGCGTCTGTGAAAGATGTACTCAGGTGTCTTCTGCAGTTCGGTATCCAGCTCGGCCGGGCAGTGGCAGAATAATTTTCTCTTTGCCTTCAGCTGATGATGGATCTCGAGGCCTGCCTTGAACCCCAGACCTTTGTAATCTATATTGGCTGGATCGAGCATTTCTGTCTCCTATATGATGTATAAGCCAACTTCATTCAGAGGCTGGCCCGGATTGCCCCGATCAGAATCGAACTGATATCTTAAGACTCAGAGCCTTATGTGCTGACCATTACACTACGGGGCTGTTATGAATACTGGCCAACGCCTCAATGAATATAATGTACTTAACAGTTATCTATTTGATATTCAGGATTGCTCTGCTGGCTTATGGTATTCCACAGTGGTAGTGCCGGCCTCTCTGAAGGCCCGGGAAACCCCCCCGATACCCAGTTTCACGCCCCCGAAAATCCTGGAGACCACAAGGGCATGGCCATACAGACCATTATTCTTCAAAATCTCTAGAAGAACCTTGCCGGGATGCCCCACCTCTCCATCATCCTTGGCCATTTCGAGATGTTGGCTCTCCTTATCGAACAGGATGGCATAGCAGTGGTGGTTGGCCTTTTTGTATTTCCGGCGGTGGAGCTTCAGGATTCCCTTGATATCATCAGGGTCGTCCAATCTGTAAAGATGGGCGAAGAATCTTGAACGCTGGACAACCAGCTTGGCGGCACCCAATTCTTCCATGATGGGAAATGGGGCTAAGGCATTAAACGTTTATGCACAGAGTTATGAGTTACTTGAGTTCGTTATTGCTGAGATATGTACCCTTGAGTTCATGGAGTTACTTGAGTTTCGCTAAGTACGCTCGGCACCCGGAAAACCCAAACTCAAAGCTGCCAACATTTTTCAGGCAGAACTCACAGAACTCCCCAACTCATTAAACTCATTAAACTTTTTAATCATTTAGTGCCGCATTTATAACAATGCCAGGCCTGGTGCCTACCTATGAATGAAAGCGGCTTTCTGCAAGTTTTACATCCGTGCCTGGGCCTGTCCTTTTCCTGATATGTCTTGCACCTGTCGCAGTACCACCATCTCTGCTTTGCGTAATAAGAAAGCGGCTGGCCGCATACCGGGCAGTTTCTTGGCCTTGGCAGTTTTGCCCTGTCCACTGCCAATACAGAGCATTCGGATAGGTTCTTGCCTGAAGCCTTTACATGGTAGCCCTCGCCGCATTGCCTGAACAGCATAATCATATCTTTCAGATTGCCCAGTTTGGTGAATTCACCACCTGTTCTCATGGTTATCTGGCTCAGAAATTTATCATCCACATCTCCTCCGACACCCATGATGTTGATTATGACATCCATCCTCGGGGAAAGGCGCTCGATTACAAGTTTCGCACACAGTTTCTTGTTGTCTGGCTTGCCGTCTGTCAGTATGGTAAAAACCTTTGTGGCACGGTGGTCGAAGTTCCCGGAAAGTTCAATGGCCTTGAGCAGGGCATCTGAGAGATTTGTCTGGCCGTGCCAGTTATTGTTCATGGAGCATATCGTGGCCTCGGCAATGTCATCCATCTCGGCATTGTTATCATGATATATCTGTTCAGAATGGGCAAATTCAACGGGATATGCATCATCTGAAAATAGGACAAAACCGAAACTTCCTCCGGGATTTGACGCATGCCAGCCAGTTGCATAGGCCATCGCCGCCATCACGGCCCCCTCCCCTCGCTTAGCCATGGTTTTTGCCTTAACGGCCTCGGCGATATTTTTTATTTTGTTGTTATTATATTTATCATTTATATTATTAATCGCCTCGTCTGAGCCTGGTACGAAAAGGTCCTCTGTTCCCATGCTGCCAGACATGTCCATCAGCAGCAGTCCGTCATGCCCCACGCCGTTATCTGGGACTGGAGAATATTTCAGTTCGAGAATATTGCCGAATCGTCCAAAGGTGTCTGGTCCCAGGCCGGGAGTGGTTCTCCTTATGCCAATGTTAACTCCCATCTCATTCCAGTAAAAGCGTGAATCGCCTGTGAATATTCTACCCTTCATGAATTGCAGAAGGTTAATTTCACGCGACCTGACGGCCTGTATGATGTCCGAACCGGGAATCTTATCCTCCACCCTTTCTATTGTCAACTCTATGGTATCAACACGCAGCTCCTTTCTGCCGCATACCGAGACCAGGACAGCCATATCTTCCTCGATGCCGGTAGGAACTCTGAGACTTTCATGCACGCCGATTAGCCCCTGGCCCAATTCCTCCCTTACATCTGCCACACCGATAATCGGGCTGCCGGTCTCTTCAATAGTCAAAGCCAGCACAGAGCCATGAGCCACAGAGATCTGAGATGCATCATCAGGATGAATTAGAATCCCGCCATGCACGGTATCTTTCACAGAAAGTTCTATCTCACTACCCCCATAATCCAGATGTCCTTTGATTATAAATATGTTGGGTTTTTATTTATGTAGATAAATATATATTTATACCAAATAAAAATATATAAATGACTGGCGCTTCTGATTAATGGGTTGTAAGCCATGGAAATCCTTAACAATATAGTTCACATTAAACCCTCGATAACATGAAAGTTCTTGTAGTGGGTGGAGGCGCCAGGGAACATGCGATCGTCGAGGCACTGGATAAGGATGATGCCGAACTCTATGTCGTGATGAAGAACCGGAACCCGGGAATTGCGCGGCTGTGCCGGGATATTCTTTACATACCCGAGACCGAGGTCGAAAAGATAGTGGACTGGGCATCTGGAATCGGAATTGAAATGGCAATTATCGGGCCAGAGGGCCCTTTGGAGGCCGGCCTGGTTGACGAACTGAGAGAAGTTGGAATTCCGTGTGTCGGGCCCACGAAGGACCTGGCAAAACTGGAAACCAGCAAGTCGTTCACCAGGGGCCTTTTTGAAAAATATGATATCCCGGGCAATGCCAAATATGCCGCCTTCCACAACATGGAGGGCGTTAGGGAATGGCTCGAGAAGCTGGGCGAGTACGTGATAAAGGATGACGGGCTGTGCGGCGGCAAGGGGGTGAAACTGAGCGGAGAGCATCTGGCTACAATAGATGATGGGGTGGCTTATGCCGAGGAATGCATCCGGAAGCATGGTGCGGTGGTCATAGAGGAGAAGTTTATCGGGGAGGAGTTCAGCCTTCAGGCGCTTTCCGACGGTTTCACGGTTATCGGCTCTCCACTGGCCCAGGACCATAAAAGGGCGTACGAGGGAGACACTGGCCCCAACACCGGAGGAATGGGGAGTTATTCTGATAATGATCACTCATTGCCTTTCCTGAGGGAGAGCGACTACGAGGAGGCACTGGCCATAACGCAAAAGACCTGTGATGCGCTCAGGGAAGAATGCGGCGAACCGTACAAGGGAGTCATGTATGGCGGCTTCATAGCAACGAAGGATGGCGTCAAGTGCGTGGAATTCAATGCCAGATTCGGCGACCCCGAGGCCATGAATGTTCTGCCAATACTCGAATCCAGCTTTCTGAAAATATGCCAGGCCATAGTTGATGGAACCCTGAGACCGGAGATGGCCGACTATATGAAGAAGGCGACGGTGTGCAAGTACATCGTGCCGAAGGGCTACGGAGTCAAGTCACTGGCCGGTGCCGAGATAACCCTCGACGAGGACCATATCAAGACGGTGGGGGCAAGACTTTACTACGCATCGGTGAACGAGGAGAATGGGAAGGTGTACACCACATCCTCCAGGTCCCTCGCCGTGATAGGCATCGCAGATGACATTGCCGAGGCCGAGAGGGTGTGCGAGAGCGCCCTCGAATCTATAAAGGGAGAGGTTTTCATGCGCCATGACATTGGCACACCCGATGCCATAGAGAAACGTATAAAAAGGATGAGGGGAATTCGCGGGTGAATATTTATATTGAAATATAATATAAAAACATCTGGCTATATAAAGTTTTTATTAAAATTTTTAGATTAAAAAACCTATATATATGCCCATGTCTTAACCGTCCTAACCTGAATGAAATATCCTTTAAATTGCGAGGTTTATCATGAATTTAAAACCCGATATAAGGCATGTCGTATTGCGGTCCGGCGAGGGCTTTGACAGTCAATCCACCTGCCGCAAGTGCGGGGCCGGCCTTATCGTTCTGCCCGATGATAAGCGCAACGGCTATTGTTTTGACTGCATGGATATTCTGGAAACCTCCAACAAGTTCGAGATTGAGGAAGGCAGGCTATTTTCCCCGAGTTTTAAGTTGGTGCTGGATTAGCTGTACATGCTAGGATTTTCCCTATTTCTATTCTATAAGATATCAAACATACTTTTATTACACTACCATGCATTCTACACTTGGCAACAAAATAATCAAAATAAATTGCTGGGGGAAATAGAGCATGGTATCTGAGGATAGAGCCATAGATGAAATTAGTGATGAGAATGTATATTGCAATCATTCTGTAGAAACGACAATGGTCGAGATGAGGCTGGTTTTCGACTGCAAGGAATGCGCACTGGAGGCCAATCTGAAGCAGAAAAGATGCATGAACGGGGTGCTCAAGGCCCTGAACGACAGCCTCAATGCGGATACGGTGATATTGAGCGATTATGCCGAGCTGAGATACACTGGCTCGGCTATGAAGATGCTGAAGACCCTGGTAAGGCTGTCAAACGAGCTTGACAATCTCTCGTTGAGAAATCCTCCGAAAGAATATTTTGCAAATTTGAAGAGCCAGGGGGCCAGGGAAAAGAGGGCGGCCGCTTGCAATGCTTGCAGATCCAACCCACAGATAATATTTCCGAACCTGAAAAAACTGCTGCTCGAAGATATCGAAAAATTCTACCTCCAGTTCTGTGCCACTTCGCGCCAGGTTCAGGGGGTAAGCCAGCCCGACTGTCAATCCTGCAAGAAAATGACAGAAGAGTCCCTTGTCTACATGTTCAATCTCCTGGAGGAGTTCAGGTCATTCCTTTACTACGAGGGCTTCAGGGTGCTGATATAGGGGGAAGATGAATGGTCAAGATTATCTCAACAGAGAACGGAAAGGAAGTGAAGCCAGTCGAACCTAAGCCGGTTGAACCCAAAGCACCGGAGGCCAGGGGGCCTGCAAAGAAATACAAACAGCAGAGACTGGTATCTATCATTTCCCTATTGGATTCCAAGGGCCCGGAGGCCATAGATGCGAAAAGGGTCAAGCGGGCCATGTTCCAGGTGATGGACAAGCACCATGACCTGAGGCCTGGCTTCTCTTATTCCTGGGTGTCTCCGGAGCCGCCGGAGAACGGCAAACTGATAAAGGAATACAAAATCAATGATGCCAGCGTTGGTCTCTGGGCGATCAAGGACACCACTTATTCTCATTACCACATAGGGCCCATCGAGTACAGGCTTCCCAGGGATTTGATGAAGCTGATTCACCTGGCAAAAATCGAACTGCTGAGGAACAGGCCGAGGCATATTCAACTCGACAGGCCGGGCCAGGCACGGCTCTACGTCCTCAACTTCGGCAAGAAGATTCTTTATCAAATAGCCAGAAAGCACTCCATTAAACTCGGTGAAAACCCCCAGAAGGAGATGGAGCTTCTCGACAACCTGACCGAGATACTGGCCAGGTACACGGTAGGCCTGGGACTCTTCGAGTATTTTCTTGAAGACCCTTACATGCAGGACATCTACGTGGATGCTCCGGCACCCAAGAACACAGTCTACGCAAGCCTGGGAGGCCTTATGTCAAGCGAGCTATATGACAAGTTCATTACAAACGTAGTGCTCAGCAATGAGGACGTAGAGAGCATGCTGTCGCGTTTCAGATCTGAAAGCGGCCGGCCATTTTCCGAGGCCATGCCGGTCCTGGAAACCGATCTGGTCCAGCATCAGACGCGAGTTACGGCCATCGGCAAGCCCCTGAGCCCGGATGGTATCGGCATAGCTTTCAGGAGGCATTCCACAGACCCCTGGACGCTTCTCAAGTTCATCGAGAATGGTACCATATCTCCCCTGGGTGCCGGCCTTCTTTCCTTCTTGATTGAAGGGAGATGCACGATTATCGTGTCCGGCAGCCGCGGTTCGGGTAAATCCTCCCTGCTCGGCAGCCTTCTCATAGAATTCCCGATAACCCAGAGAATCCTGACGATCGAGGATACCCTGGAACTTCCTGTTCCGGAGATGCAGGAGCTGGGCTTCAGGATGCAGAGAATGTTTGTCCAGTCCTCCCTGGGCGGCAAGGGAGAGATGACGGCCGATGATGCGCTGCGCACATCGCTGAGGCTGGGGGAATCAGCAATCATTCTGGGGGAGGTCAGAGGGCAGGAAGCCAGAACTCTCTATGAAGCCATGAGAACAGGAACCGCCGGCTCCTCGGTCATGGGAACCTTCCATGCGGATTCGGCCAGGGCCACATATGAGAGGGCGACCAGTGACATGGGAATCCCGCCCACATCCTTCATGGCCAC
>JAGLSY010000240.1 GCA_023135545.1 Thermoplasmata archaeon
GCCCCGGCCATGGTGCTGGACCAGTATGTTGCCCCGCCGTCGAACTCCTCAACACTGTCCACAGGCAGCCCGAATAGAGCATCGTTCATTGTCTGGGTGGTGTTGAATGATGTGTATCCGACAAAGTTCCAGCCGGCCCTGAGGTTTATGGAGGTGGATGTCCTGACGCTACCAGCAACCACCATGTTATCGTTGCCGGTCATGTTGACCCAGATGGCCATGGTGTGGTCCAATAAGTCGAGGTCGTCCAGTATGTCCGGCCTTGCAGTGGAGTTGGTCTTCCAGTGGTCTGCAATGTCAGAGGCATCATACCACTGCACGTAGTTCCAGTCCAGGGTTTGAAGCACCACCGCTATGTTGGTGTCTGCCATGTCAACAGGTATCGAAACAAGGTTCCATCCCAGGTTGACTGGCTTCACGTATTTGGCGGCCTTGGCAGGTGATGCGGTCGTGTCCTCAATTCCGGTATCGTCCATGGCCCTGACATAGTAGAAATAAGTGTTCCAGTCCTGGTCCCCGGCATCTATGTCCATGTAGTAGAGGCCTGCCACCTCCTCGGCTATCTGGGTGTAGGCTCCATCAATGGTGGTGGCCCGGTAAACATTGTAGGAGGCCACATCCGGTGATGATGAGGCATCCCAACTTATGTTGACATTGCCCATTCTCACACCAGTAATGCCATTTGGAATGATTTCCATGTGGTCCACATAGAGGTAATCAACGGACTCGTTTCCCCAACCACCGTCCGTGTCGGTGGCCTGTATATAGACCCTGCTGAAGCCAGCTATCGGAATGTCCGATGATTTTATCGAATCCACGGTGTCAGTCGTCAGGAATTCAATATTGCTCGGGAAGGGGAAATACGTCACACCGTCAAAGGAATACTCGAAGAGCCAGTTATCGATTTCCATGCTGCCGGAGGTGCTGGCCTCCACATTGAAGGTATAGATTTCGGGCTCCAGCCCATCATAGAAATCGAAAGTCCATTCATGCCTTCCATAACTTGAGTAAGCCTGAATGGCCAATAGGTCAACGTACAACTGGCCAGTATCCTCGCCCGCGGCCTGATAATCATCTCTGAACCCTATATAGACCTCATTGGTGGTTGCGTTCATGTAATGGTCGGCATCAAGGTCGTACACAGATCTGTATGCCAGACTGTCCTTTGAAACATCCACGCCGGTGTCATCAAAGACCTTGGATGTGAAATTGTAGGCAAATATGCTTATCTGGTCTGTGGGGTCGCCGCTGTCAAAGTACCACGCTCCCCTGAATTGGATATTGAAGACACCATAAACATACTGGGGGAAGGTACAGTTGTAATAGAGGTCCAGTGACCTGACATTCTCCGAATAGCTCACATTCTGGCTGTCTATGCTCAGAGTACCTTTTGCCTCGCCGCCAATTGTCAGATCATCCAGATATCTTATCCTGACCTCGTTGGTGGGGCTGACAAACAGGAGACTGGGAACAGTGAAAGTGGTGAGCTGGGCAGGTGAGCCCTTGAATACATCCTGTCCGATATCCATGAAGGCCATGCCAATCCAATCGTACATCCAAATACTTACCTGGTCTGCGACATCTGCATCTGTGTAGTTGGCAAGAATCGCAACATCAATGTCGGCCGTGGGTGTGCTAACGAAGGTGAAGTTGTAATAAAGGTCCAGTGATTCGAAGGACTCGTCCACGCTGGCATTTATGTAATCTATACACAGGAATCCGTCATTCTCTCCACTGGCCTGCGTGTCATCCAGCAGGCGCACCCGGACTTCTCCTCCCGGGCCGACGAAGTTGTTGGGTATTCCGAGGATGTCGGTGTATTGAGCAGGAGAGCCCTTGAATACATCCTGTCCGATGTCCAGCCAGATTGGTATTATCCAATCATACATCCATATGCTGATCTGGTCTGCCGCATCGGCATCAGTGTAGTTGGCGAGAATTGAAACATCAATTGTGCCGGCTGGCGGGGTGCTGAAGGTGCAGGTGTAGTAGAGGTCCAGTGTTTCGAAGGTCGAATCCACACTTACATTTTGATAGTCAATACTCAGCATTCCCACGGCCTCGCCGTTGGCCCTTGAATCATCGGCATACCTGATGAGGACCTGGCCCCCGGGACTGACATAACTATTGGCCACACCGTTGAGGTTGGTCAACTGCTCTGGCGAGCCCTTGAATACATCCTGTCCGGTGTCCACCCAGATAGGTATTACCCAATCATAGAGCCATATGCTTATCTGGTCTGCTGCATCAGCGTCCGAATAATTGGCCAGTATGGCAATGTCGAAGGTTCCGGTTGGAACTGTGGCAAAGGTGAATGAGTAATCAAGCTCTATAGCCTGCTTGGTCGCTTGATAATTGAACTCGGTCCAAATTTCGGAAACACCATCGACGGTTTGGGTATCGGCAAATGTACCGCTGTTCAAAACCCCGTAGGTTATTGCTGGCTCTGCCATAGTAACCACTGTCTCGGAGTTCAATACCGATTCCTCGGTCCACTTCTCCTCCATGCCATCGGCTACTTGCACATCTGCAAAGGTACCTTCTGCCAGAGTACCATATGTAATTGTCGGCTCCGCGCCCGGGACCACATTTTCCACCAGGCCAACAGTTTCCTCATCCCATTCTTGGTAGGTCCCATCGACAATCTGGGTGTCGGTGTAGACTCCCGCGAGCAGGCTGCCATATGTGATTGCTGGCTCTGCCTGGGTAACTACAGTTTCTCCGCTTGCGACCAGTTCCTCCTGCCACCTCTCATGAATGTTATTGGCTGTTTGCGTATCTGTGTAAGTGCCGCCCATCAGCGTTCCATCGATGACGACTGGCTCGTTCTGGGGTGGCCATCTTCCGAGATAGGAGGCCAACTCACCTTGTGATTGATACGTATCATCTGACACATGGGTCGCTGTGCAATCGTTCACAACCGGCCCGGCCCAGCCCCAGTCGCTTGTTGCCACATAGGAGGTTTCAGATAGTGCGGCTGTTGTGTTCTCGGGAGGTGCCGGCGGTGTGATGTCTATCGAAACATCGTCGATGTACCAGCCATTGGGCGCGTTCATGCCGCCCCAGCCGAACTGACCGAGGTCGAACCAGAACCCTATCCTGACCACATGGCCAGTATAGGCGTCAAGGTTCACGGAGTGATGGAGCCACGTCCTCGGCATGACCATGTTATCCAATGTATCAACTGTCTGCCAGTCTCCCCCATCAACACTTACCTGAATTTGGCGCATGTTCCACCAAGTATCACCGTCGTACCATTGTTCGAATCCCAATCCGGCAACAGATGCGGTCGTCAGGTCTATTGGCGGCGAAGCCAGCATACCGAAGTTTCTGGCACCGCCGGTGTCATGGTCTCCGCTCAGGTCTTGGCCATACCACTGGCTCCAGTCACCGCTGTTGCTGAGGTTCCAGGGGGGTGCGGCAATATCCCCAGCATCAACCCTGTGCCACAGGCCGTAGGTGTCCCAGGAGCTTATCCCGGGTACTAGCCCCAATTCCATGTCATCTGACCAGGGGGCATTGAAAGGCACGGTTGTCCGTATGTAAACATCATCCCCGATGGTTGGGTTGTTGGTGGAGTTGGCTGTTATCATGTTTATATCCTCGTCTCCAGCCACAGCCGCCGCTCCTATGTAAACGCGAGCCGTTATGTTGATGTATTCGCCGGGAACAACACCTGCAGGAAGCACTGTTCCAGTGTCTGGCAAGATTCCAGGGTCACCATTTGTGTCGACAAGGGGTATAGTATTTGTCTCGTCCCAGAATTCCACGGCCCAGCCATGGAAGCCGCCCGAGAAGTCCAGGTCATAAGTATCCATGTTGGAGCCGATATTCCTGACACTCAGGGTGTAATTGACAATATCACTGGCATATCCATATCCGTCCTGGTCCTCATAGATAGAAACACCATCCAAGGGGGTAAGCCAGTTCAGAATCCGCCACATCAGCAAATCCCGGTCGGCGCTGTCGTTCACGCCTGCGAAATCAAAGCCAGAGTAAACGAGCCTGTAACTGCCCTCATCGGCATTGAGCATGCTCCACTGGCCAGGGAAGGCCGCGATGTCAAAACAAGGCTGAGCCGAGTCCAGAAGATTAAAGGTTGCGGAATTTCCGCCGAGGCTAAGGCACTGGTCTCCGAAGGGGGGGTATGTTTTTACAATCATTCCGTCTCCGATGGGATTACCAAGTTGACCATTCTGGTCTTGCTCACCGAACCAGCTTCCAAGGACATTGGAATCAAGATATTCCTCATGCCATGATATCCACGGTTCGGGGCCCCACTGCGCCTCATCTGAAGCGTACTGGCTTGACAGATAGAACCTTCCGCCCCCATTCAGATAATTTTCAAGTAACGTCCTGTCATCGGGGTTAAGGGTATCTCCAACTCCCCACCCAAAGCCATTCGAGTTGCCGGTGAACCATATCACCGCGCCATGGTCCTGAAGGACCGACAGTGGCGGTGTTCCGTACAGAGTCCTGTTCCAGATATTATAGGAGTAGCCGTTGGCCACAAGTGAATTGATGTACCATAATTCTGAATCCAAAACCTTGTCATCGTCCACAAGGAGAATGTCTCCGTAGACCTGGGTCTCCAGCGGAACCGTCAAGAATTGAGAGCCATCATTTGTCGAGGTCGCCGTTATAAATGAAATATCCATATCCCCGGGCAGTGCCAACGGGTCAATAAGCACTCTTGCTACAATGTCCACAGAATCATACGGGTCGATGTTACCCGTATTAGCAATTGGGATTGTATTTGTTTCGTCATAGAAAGTGATGGGCCAGGTAGGTGCTCCGATTCCTGTCAGGTCAAAGCTGTCCACGCTGTTGCCGATGTTCTTCACGGTTAAAGAATAATTCACCTCGATGCCGGGCATGTTATAATCCATTTGGTGCGGGTATATGGAAACACCATCAATGGGCATGAGCCAATTAAGAATCCTATCCATCAAATCATCCCTGACCACGCTGTTGTTCACATCCGCAAAATCAAAGCCAGAGTAGAAAAGCCTGTACGCGTAATGCTCTAGACTAACAGCTGTATTGTTAATCCCAGCTAAAGTAATGTTTTCGGCTGGGTTCGCCATCATTATAGGATCATGTGTGGATATCCTGCCATCAAGCCCTGGGCAGTAACTTCCGATATGAGTCTGCATCAAGGGCAAGCCATTGGTGACTGGATTGGTTGGTTTACTGAATATGGTATTCGCGCCGAACTGCGAGTTCTCATAAGTTACATCAAAATAATGCTCGTACCAGTCATCGAAGCCGTTCCAGTTGTATGCATCCTGGCCCAGGCCGGTTGATGACATATACAGCTTGCCGCCGTTGCTCAAGTAAGCCTCCAGGTTATCCCTGTCAATGCGGCCCAATGTGGCTTGGTCCCATGCATCATTACCAGTGAACCATATTACAGCCAGATGGGTTTCAAGAGCATTTAGGTCAGGCGAACCATTGACAATGACATTCCATACGTCATATTGATATCCGAGGCTGTCCAGCGAATTGGTGTACCACAATTC
>JAGLSY010000241.1 GCA_023135545.1 Thermoplasmata archaeon
ATCAGGGAATTCAAGAAGGACCAGGCCACCATGCTGGAATACGAGGAAATAGCCATCGAGGAGCAGCCTGAAACCATGGATGAGCGCCCGCCGGTTCCGGAAGAGATGCCCGAGCCAGTAGAGGAAGAAATCCAGACAATTGACGAGCCAGAGGCTGTGGACGAGGAGCCAATTATTGAAGAGGAGGAACAGTAACATGTACAGATGTGGGAAATGCAAGGAGCAGGTCAGGGGAGACACCAACATAGTCGGAATACACTGCGTCACCTGCGGCTCCAAGATATTTTACAAAGAAAGGCCCAACGTGAAGAAGGCCATCAAAGCGAGATGATACCTTGCCTGTCAAATTTTTTGAGATGACATCCATAGATGCCAGGCGCTTTTCCAAGGCTGACGAGAAACACACCAACATCAGGATAGACCACAACAGTTCCATCACCCAGATAACCGAGCTAAATGACAAGGAGGCGAATATCGAGTTCAGGTTCACAGCCAACTACTCCAGCATCGGCGTTATCAAGATAGAAGGAAGGCTGGTCTTCGAGGGGGATGGCCCGATGATCGCCCAGATGTGGGCCACTGAACACAAGATGCCAGATGATGTTGCAAACCAGGTTCACGGAGCCATAATGAACAATTGTCTACCTGAAGCGGTGATGCTGGCCAGAGACATAAGGCTGCCGCCGCCGATCCCCATGCCACAGGTCAAGGTGGGTGGACAGGGAAAGAAGGCAGAGCCGTCGAGCGGAATTGAAGTAGCTTGAGTTCCTTGAGTGTGTATTGCCGGGTTTTGTACCCTTGAGTTCGTGTTACTGATATTCGTACTCATGAGTTCATATTGTTGGTTTTTGTACCTTTGAGTTCGTAGAGTTTATAGAGTTCTTTTTGCCTCCTAGGTATCTTCAAACCCCCGTAACTCCCTAACTCACTAAACTCACAGAGCTCCCCAACTTATGTGCGCACTGGCCTTTTTTATGGATACATTTATATTCATCATCCAATATACTGTCTGACTACGGATGGGATACCGCAATGTCACATAGAAATTCTAATCGAAATAAAGCAGTACAGCAAGAGCTAACCGAAGCTCGCAAATGGCACACGATTTCTACAGAGGAAGTAATGGCTGTACTGAAGACCGGGACCTCTGGTATAAGTGAGAGAGTGCTGGAAGAACGACGTGCGGTCTATGGCTACAATGAGATGACTGGCCAAAAAAAAGACGGTGTACTCAAAGCTATCTTCCATCAAATTCATCAGCTTCTTATTTACATCCTCTTGCTCTCGGCTGTGGTCACTGCGCTTCTCGACCACTGGATTGACACCGCTGTGATACTGGCAGTAGTGCTTGCCAATGTCATAATAGGGATCACACAGGAACGGAAGGCGGGCAAAGCCATAGACGCCCTGGACAAAATGATCGTCTCGGAGTGTACAGTGGTCCGTGACGGGCAAAGAAAGGTGATACCATCCAGAGAGGTTATCCCGGGGGATATTGTGCTGCTGGAATCCGGAAATAAAGTGCCTGCGGACATAAGACTCGTTTATACCAAGGGATTGCAGATTGATGAGGCCATTCTTACAGGAGAATCCGTGCCTTCGGAAAAAATTAATGATAGCCTATCAGAGGATATCTGTTCACCCGCAGACATGAAGAACATGGCCTTTGCAGGAACACTAGTCACCTATGGAAGGGGAAGAGGTGTCGTGGTATCCACTGCTAACAGCACACAGATCAGCAGGATATCCGCGTGCATGAGAGAGGCTGAAGAAATCGTCACCCCGCTGCAGAAGAAGATCTCGTCTTTTGCCGTATATCTCTCTGGGACGGTAGCTGTCTTAGCGATATTGACATTCATCGGTGGCATACTCTCAGGCCAGGAGCCTGTCTTTATCTTCCTTGCTTCAGTTTCGATCGCAGTCGCTGCGATACCAGAAGGGCTTCCGGCTCTCGTGACGATCTCGCTGGCACTCAGTGTAAGGACGATGGCCAATAAGAAAGCCATCATAAGGAATCTCCCATCTGTGGAGACTTTGGGAAGCACCACGATGATTTGTTCAGACAAGACAGGGAC
>JAGLSY010000242.1 GCA_023135545.1 Thermoplasmata archaeon
ATCATAATTTCAGCACTAAAAGATAGGATGAAAGAAGTGGAATGGAGAAGAGGAAAAACATCATCTACATTTATTTTCAAGAACCCGATAGAAGTAATAGAGGGTTACGAAGCAGATAATATTATCATTGACAATCTTGGAGTGTATACAATTGATGTTTCAATAGGCATGTTCAGATGCCAAATGGATTACCTTGTCAATGTCATTAGAGAGAAGAAAATGACTGGCATAATTGTCTGTGATGAAACTGTGGACGAGAGATACAATCGGGTTGCGCTTTATTCGGTTCATGGCGCGATTGAACTGTTCAAGAGAGAGAACCCATTCACAGGAAATGTGGAAAGGCTCATCAATGTTATAAAGATGAGAGGGACGAATACACCACTTGAATATGTTAAATATATTATAAGCCATGAAGGCATAATTATAGAAAAGAACACCAAAGACAGTTTTCAGAAATAATATTCAAAAATGAAAATCTCCAGTGATTTCTGAATCATGGATATTAATAGACAGGTTGCCCATATGAAAGCTGATGATGGCTTATGTGAATTATGCAACACCTAATCATGCCATGGGCAAAGCACTTGAGAAATATGTGATGAAAGGCCTGGTGCCTCTATCATTGTTTATCATATTTGGAAGCTCATTGCTCTTTGATGGTATATCCCTATTTTTATTGCCAGCTCTCCTGATGGGGGTTGCGTTTTTGGTGTTCTATGTTATATTTTTCTCTATCATCAACCTTATCATGCAATAGCCAGATGCGTGTCACAAACATCAGGCAGTGGAGATAGGAGTGCCAAATGCATTAGCAATCAATTTGAATTATCTATACGGAGTTGAGCATGCTCAAATATGCTTCGAAAATTGGATAATGGGAAGATATAGGGCTTATTTTTCATAAGAGGTCTGGATCCAGAGGAAGTGAACATTCTTTTGATTCAAAATTGAACCAAAGACAAATAGTACCCAGACATTTAGATACTCCAAGTAACTCACATAATCTATCTGCCAAATATTCGGTCTCTGCTTTTGTATTCATATCAATCATCCATAAACACTCAGACTATGGTTAATAATCCAGTGCCACACATATCGAAAATGATTATCATAAAAAGAGCAACATATACAGCAAATAACGAGAATAAAGGATGAGAAGAAAGGGAAGGATGGGAATATATTAGGAGGAAGAGATTCTTACTTGGCCACTTTCTTCTCATAATGTAATTATTTATAAAACATTAAAAAGTAGGTTCTCTGTAATCAATACTGAAAATAATGTAGTCCCCACCCTTAACACCCTTAATTCCCTCCAAACTCTTCCTTTATATACCTTTCGATGGTCATTATTTAAATCTTTTTATTCAAAAACTAGCCCTCACCAAAAAGGATATATACGGCCCCTGACAATATGGAATATGGGACTGTGGCGAGGGTGTTTTCCCTTGTATATTACACCTTCGCCTCGCCTCCTCTTTTTGTTTGTACTGCTCTTAGCCTGTTCTTTTTCATTTATTTATTTCGGATCTAATCAAGGCTTATCAAATCAAAACCTCAATCTATTATCCAGCCCACAAGCCTCCTCCCTTTTTTCTAATGAATGAGTCAGAGGGCCTAAGGTGATTAACCGGTTGTTGGAAATGGAGGCGGCCCTCCAACTTCACCTGAGCGGTATCTTAACGATGGTTAATAAACATTTCGCCGGAAGCCCTTAGTCTTGCATTTCATGGCAAATTGCTGTTTAGCAGTAGATATAATACCTCGATGAAAATCAAAGCGAAATGTCATTTAAAAAATAAATAAAATAACAAAATATGCCGCATAATAACAATAATTAAGAGAAGTGGAAGGAAAAAATTAAACTTAATGGGGGAAGAGAGTCTAACAAAATGTCCCTCCACTTCACACCCAGTAATTCTTTCTGGGATAAAAAGGTTTTGAAATATCTCGCACAATTGAGAATTATCGCAAATATGAAAGTGTTAAGATGGTGCAAAATGATTTTACAAAAGCATAAAATTATCAATACATCTGATAGACATATTTTCCTTCATTCTCCCAATATCTCCACCCATCGACCAGATGGCCTTTTCTATCCCTAAGGAAGATTACATCCCCGTCATTGTTCCATATGGAGGTATCGCTGCCCCAGTAAACAGTGGAATTCGTATCTGTTCCCGAACCGGTGGACAGGGTTATAGATTGCCCAGGGGAAAGATAGATATTACCGAATTGATAGATGTGTGCGGCCTCATCCTTCACTACCCAGTTGGTTATGTTCACGGTTTCCGTGCCGTTATTTCTGAATGTCACTCTTTCAAGGTTCAGTCCATTGGCTCCCGTGCCCTGGACGGGTTTGATGTCTGCAACCTCCACATCGAAGGCAGATGACTCCCATATGCCAGTCCGAGCGGCAATGGCCTCGGCTTCCGCCTCCTTGAACTCGGACCAGTATCTTGTGTTGGGCTCCAAAACATAGACATGAGCATAGCCCTGCCGCACCATCTCGAGATTGACCAGGATATCTCCGACCCAGACATATCTCAGCAAACGATCGTATCTGTCGGTATTCTCGACATCAGCCTCCAATCGGACCATATCATCACCCAGAAGTTCAATGAGTTTATTCTTGGCCTCTTCGGCATGCGGCATTCCGAGTTCCTCGGTGTTGATACCCAGGAGCCTCACCCTATCGCCGCTCGTGATTTTGAAGGTATCGCCATCAGACACATAGTCCACATAAGCCTCATGGTCATTGCCCGTGGTTGGGAGGCTATCTCTTAATAACACTATGCTTGAAATAATCATTATTATGATAATTAGTATCGTACCCATCTTGCCAGGAGACATCAGGCCTGTATTGTTCTGGATTTAATTAAGGCTTTGTTATGAAGCTTTTTCTTTTTACGCTCATTACAACGGCTGCAGGGGTCCCAGTAGTTGCCAGTGTGGGTTACAACAATATCCACTGTGGCGGGGGGGCGGAAGGCGGGCAAAACAATGGCTAGTAAAAAACATCTCTGCAGAGTACAGCAGATATCAGCAACAGACCGCCGTATGCCCATCATCATTATTTGACTGGCCGCGGCGATATTACCGCCGCGCTGTTGGGCATATGGCCTATTGATTTTCTTTTTCAATCCCGAAGGGAATGATAAAGAAAAGCGCCGAGGGAGAGATTCGAACTCCCGAGGTGAAACACCACCGGCTTTCTGATCCAGGTTTGCTTATGCATACCAGGATTCGAGGCCGGCGCCCTACCGGACTAGACTACCTCGGCTTACTTTATTGCTTATTAGAGAGGTAGTCCGGTCCATCCAGATTCAGAACGTGACTACCTCGGC
>JAGLSY010000243.1 GCA_023135545.1 Thermoplasmata archaeon
GCCAATTTGCAATTGCCGCAATCAAGGCAATCCTCGTGCTGGCTGTGGTATTCCATTATTATTCCGTCATCGGTGAAAACACCCGTGTTGGCTCTCACCTCGGGTGATAAACCGATTTGGGCCAGCATGTGCTCGATATAGAAAGATAAACCTTCGCTGAGGATGATTATTTTGATGCCGCGCGCATTGCAGAATTCCGCAAAGTCCGAAAATGTTGGGTCGAGCTGCATCTTGCTGTCGACAAAATCCAGGAGTTCCTCCTTCGATTCCTTGACAAGCATGAATTGTTTGGCCAGCTCCACCCTGGAGCTTATTATGCCGGTCTGGTATTGCTTCTCCAGGCTCTGCCAGTCGCCGATGCTGAAGTTCTTGATGGTCTCAAAGGCCACATCACACTGGGAGATGGTCCCGTCAAAATCGCAGAGAACGACATACGATGACATATGGCTTCATGGCTCCACGTCTTCGCCACCGCCCGGCGGTTATGTTCCCTCGTCCCAGGAACAGAGATATTTTTCCTGCTCCGGTGTGGATTTGTCAATCGAAATGCCCATGGCCTTCAGTTTCAGTCTGGCCACCAGGTCGTCCAGCTCGGCCGGGACATCGTAGACTCCTGGCTTCATGGTCTCGTGGTGAAGGGCCACATGCTCGGCGCAGAGTGCCTGGATGGCAAAGCTCATGTCCATTATTTCAACCGGGTGCCCCTGACCGACAGCCAGGTTGACCAGCCTCCCCTCTCCCAGGAGGTAAACTTTCTTTCCGTTTTTCAGCAGGTATTCATCTACCAAACCCCGGGCTTCTCGCTTGCCAGTGGAACAGGCGTCCAGCGCGGTCTTTGAAATCTCGTTGTCGAAGTGGCCCGAGTTGCACATGACACAACCATCCTTGATGACCTCCAGATGCTCCTGGCTTATGATGTCCTTGCAGCCGGTTACCGAGACTATCAGGTCCGCTGTTTTCACGGCTTCCAGCATGGGCAGCACGTCGAAGCCGTCCATTCTCGCTTCGACGGCCTTGATGGGGTCGATCTCGGTGACGCAGACATTGGCACCCAGTCCATTCAGCCTCATGGCGATTCCCCGTCCGCACCAGCCGTAGCCGGCCACGACCGCGCGCTTTCCTGCGATGGTCAGATTGGTCGCTACAAGGATTCCCTCCATGGTGGACTGGCCCGTGCCGTACCGGTTGTCAAAAAGATACTTCATCTTGGCGTTGTTGACCGCGAAGACCGGAAACTTCAACTTGCCTTCGGCCTCCATGGCCTTTAGCCGGATGATGCCGGTTGTCGTTTCTTCATTGCCGCCAATGATGTCTGGCAGCAGTTCTGTATACTTGGTGTGAAGCAGAAAAATGAGGTCCCCGCCGTCATCGACGGTTATCTGGGGCTTGATGCCCAGCACGGAATCCAGGTTGTTGTAATACTCCTCGTTGGTCTCGCCCTTCCTGGCATAGGTTTCCAGGCCGAACTCCTCGTTGAGGGCCAGCGATACCGAATCGTCGGTCGATAGAGGATTGCAGCTGGCCAGCCTCACCTTGGCTCCCGCATTCTGGAGCGTGAGGGCCAGTATTCCTGTCTTGGCCTCCACATGAAGCGCCATCCCTATCCTGAGCCCTTCAAGGGCACCACCATCGATCAATCTCTTTTCAACCTCGCCTAGAACGTCCATGTGTGTCTTGGCCCAATTCAACCTGTCAATTCCTTTCTGAAGCAATTCGCTGGTCATATCTACACCTCAATGGTTGCGAGAATGCCTTGTGTTATAAATGTCTATCTTTATTGAATGTTCTCAAATATGGTGAGTTCTGTGAATTGGAGAGTTTAATGAGTTCTGTGAGTTAACTCAAGGAACTCATGGGTACAATGCCGAGTAATACGAACTCATGAGTACATACCTAAGCAGTACGAACTCGATAAACTCATTCCTTGGCGTTGTTGACAATCTCAGTCCACTCGTTGTGTTTGGTCGTGAGGAGTTCCTTGTCCTCGTTGACCTCGCCGGCCGCCTCTATAAGATAGTTTACCATCTCCAGAACAGACTCCTTTGACGGGTTGTTGTGGTCCATCCCGGCCCTTGCCACTTCCTCTCTGAGGATGCGCCCGGCCTTTACAGAGTTGCCGTATACCTCCGAGAACTCGAAAATAATCAGGTCAACTGCACCCACCAGCGTATCCCTGGGCTCCTGTTCGCCTATCCTCTTTATGGTCAGGTCGCGGATTCTGTCGAAGAAGGGGTCCTTGGCCCTGTTGGTGTGGTAGGTCAAGTGCACCATGGTCGAGAAGGCATCCTCCACCTTCTCGCCGGTCTTTGCGCTGGTCAGGAACCAGGTGTTGAGGTTTTCCGGCAGTTCCTCCTTCATCCCGTGGTTGTAGTTCCTCTCGTACCTGGAGAATATTTCAACGGCCTCCCGAACCTTGTCCTCGGAGGCAATATCGCACTTATTGGCCATGAAGACGATGGGCAGGTTTATGCTGCCGATGGTCCTCAGAAGAAGGGGTATCCAGTATTTTTCCATGTTCTTGATGGTGTCAATCCTGGTCAAGTCTCCGACTATTATAATTCCCTGGGCGCCCACCATCTGTCTGGCCTGGGTTGACATATAACCTTCCCTGCCCAGCATATCCCATATCATGAGATTCATGAGCACGTCCTCGCCATCCAGGTTCAGCTTCATTTCCTTTTTGCTCACCTTCGTCCCGATTGTTGAGATGTAGCTGTCGTCGAACTCCTCGTGAACGAACTTCCTGATAAGACTGGTCTTTCCTACCGCCGAATCCCCCAGCAGAACTATTTTCTTTGCGAATTTCTTCATATTGGCCACCCCAATAATTTCAGACTGAATAATGATGAGAACATATATAATGTTTTAGATGAAGCACAATCTGATATGTGGTGAGCAGCCAAATGAGGTGGTTGAGCATATTAATAATCTGTAAACTACCAGGCCCTAAAGGACCTGGCGTTGCCGGTTGTTTGAATTAGATGCCAGTTCCTTTAGGTCTGTATGTTTACATTTAGGCTGCCATAAGCCCGAACTCGCAGAGGTCATATCTCTGCGTCCAGTCAATGAATAATGATGGGCTTACGGCGGTGTTCTTGTTACTGGGAGGTCGATTCATCTCTGACTTAAAAGACAGAGCGTTCTCTGCCATTTTGCAGTAAAATCAGATTGATGAGAGATAGCCAGACATCTCTTGGATTATGTCTGATAAATTCTTCTGGTTGTCGAATTCGCCCACAATTTTATCCAAATCGGCAGGGGACTGGCTGCTCAATCCCTTTAACTCCCTCACATTGGCTGCCAGCATGGGAATGGCCCTGGTCAGCTCGTCCACGATGGCGATGGTGGCGGTTTTAGAACTCCTGGACAGAGGGTTGAGGTCTATGACTATGGTCATCTTCCCCATATCGGCCAGTGCCTTTGCCCTGTCCCCGTCCTCCAGGGGAACCAGTATCACGTCGGCCGAGTAGATTCCATCGGCACAGCACAGAGCCCGGTCATGATCCAGCCCGGGAATTTTATTGTCTGGCTCTGCTCCCAGGATGTTGGACGCACTATGTTCTTCCAGAAACTCTGTCAGTCGGGCTATCCTTTCTTCGGTCCTGTAAAAGAGATTTATCTCAAGGGGAGCGCCCAGCAGGCCGGAAAGTTCGACAAGCTCCCTGACTGCCAAGACAGCCGTGTTGCCGTTTACTGATATAACCGGCTTTTGAGCAGAAGCCAGCATCGCTGCGGCGGCCCTCGATGCCCTTATCGCCGGTGGAAGCGACTTCTCACCCATCATGTAGTCGAAGGCCTCGCCTCTTCCGTGGGCTATGAGGCCGGCTTTCGCGACCAGACCTTTCTCCATTCCCTCGATTATTAGTTCTCTCATCTTCAGGGAATGATACCTGGGATGGGATTCTGGCACTGACATCATACTATGAATAGATTAATTAACTTATAATATTATCAATTAGATTTAAATACCAGAAGGTATAATGTGTACTTAGCAAATTCATGAAGGAAATTCCGGTCATGTTTGCTCATTTCACAGATATTACGATTCACTATCATAAAACTGAACTGAGATGGGGATATATTAGCACAGTTGGATGAAGTTCGACTTCAGGCTATGCTTGAGTAGACCAGAGTTTGTTTTCATTAAAGGAGGAATTTGAACACGAGAACGAAGTGATTGTGTTCAAGATTCCGAAATAAATTCGAAGTAATAAAGGAGGAATCAAAATATGATGTTAGATCCAAGCACAACAAAATACCACATAATCGCCAAGATACACGCTGACGGCGTGGTCGACAAGCCAGACGTAGTCGGGGCCATATTCGGCCAGACAGAGGGCTTACTGGGGGAGGAATTAGACCTCAGGGACCTGCAGAAGAGCGGGCGTATCGGGCGAATTGAAGTTGAAATAACTTCTTCCAAGGGAAAGGCAGAGGGAGAGGTTGTCATACCATCCAGTCTGGACCAGGTGGAGACATCCATCCTTGCCTCCGCACTGGAGACCATCGACAGAATCGGCCCATGCAAGGCCCAGATTACCATAAAAGCCATAGATGACGTGAGGGTATCCAAGAGGAACAAGATAGTCGACAGGGCAAAGGAGCTCCTATCGGAAATAATCGAGGAATCCAAGGATACCAGTATCAACCTGGCCGACTCGGTAAGGGAATCTGTCCAGATACATGAAATTTTGACCTACGGCCCGGACAAGTGCCCGGCCGGCCCCAACGTCGGAAGTTCCGATGCGATAATAATAGTCGAGGGGCGCAACGACGTGACCAATCTGCTGAAGGCAGGCATAAAGCATGCCATAGCCGTGGAGGGAACCAACGTTCCGAAAACCGTCCAGGACCTCTCGAACGAGAGAATAGTGACAGCCTTCGTGGACGGCGACAGGGGTGGAGAGCTCGTTCTTAGGGAGCTTATCCAGGTAGCCGAGGTGGACTTTATTGCCAGGGCCCCCAAGGGCAAGGAGGTCGAAGAGTTGACCAGCAAGCAGATAATGAAGTCCCTGAGAAACAAGACACCGGCCGAGCAGTTCATCGAGATGGCCGGTCTAAACGGTGGGAACATGAAGAAGGATGCTGGCTCCGACCAGGGCAAGGAAAAGAAGGCACCACCACCGCCACCAAAGGACACGAAAAAGGCAAAAGATTCAGACAGGGGCAGGGCCAGCAAGGAAAAGATAGAGAAGCCGAAGAACAATCTGTCGAACGAGCAGGCCGAATACAAGCGCTCCTTTGATGAGATTGCCGGCAGCTCCAAGGCGAGGATAATCGGTGCCAAGAACAAACTACTGGCCGAGATTCCGATAAAGGATCTGGCCGAGACCCTGAAATCGCAGGGCAAGGACATCGAGATAGTCATCTTTGATGGAATAATAACCCAGCGCCTTCTGGACATATCCAACGAGCAGAATATCAAGGTCATCGTGGCGACCAAGATAGGCAATGTTTCAAAACAGCCTACCGGCCTGACCTTACTGACCAAGAGCGACCTGTCATAGTGAAGTGATAAAATAGAGGAAAAGGAAAAGGCAGAGAAGAAGATGCCTGATAAGCCAGGCGGTTTCAGTATGGACGATATCGAGACCACGGCAGACATATCCATCCCAAAGGACCCGCTGAAAAGGGTTATCGGGCAGCCGGAGGCCGTGGAACTGGCATCGAT
>JAGLSY010000244.1 GCA_023135545.1 Thermoplasmata archaeon
AAGACCTGGGGAAAGGATGGATATGTCAAAGCCGTGAATGACCTGAACATGCAGGATAATAATTTCAAAGAGGGGCAATGGTACGACATTCAATTCAGTGAAAAATTGTTGGAGTGGATATACAAAAACAAGGGGGCGGACTCGGTTATCAAGTGCGGCAATTACACAGTGAAGGACCTTGGGATGTTCGCATATATAGTCAGATTCGCCAATATCAAAAAGATCATAAGCCGTGCCCCGGAGAGCCACAGCGAGGCCTTTAGGGGCGGGGTTCTCAGGGTGAACATGCAGGACAATGGAGCCATTATAAGGATGAGGGATACCGCGGTAAGTGATTACTCCTGCCAGGCGTGGCTGGGATGCTTCATGGGCACGCTGGAGATGACCAACACGAAGGGAACGGTCAAGGAGAGGCAGTGCCAGCGCAAGGACGGAGTTTCCCACTGCGAGTTCGTTATGGAGTGGGAATAGAAAGCAATTATAGGAGCATGGCTATCCGGGTTCAATGAATGTTGTAGACCTAACCAAAAAACTTATCGCGATACACAGCACCCTCGGGAAAACCACTGAAATCGAAGATTTTGTCGCAGAAGAATTATCTGATTGTGTCAGGACAGAGCTTGTCGAGGTGAAAGGCAAAGGCCGCTGCGTTGTCGCAAAATCTATCATAAATGATGCAAAACCAGTCATTCTTCTCAATGGCCATCTTGACACGGTGGAGGTGTGCAAGGGCTGGACCAAAGAGCCCTTTAAGCCAACTGTCGAGGGTGACAGGCTCTTTGGTCTGGGAAGCGTCGATATGAAGGGCGGAGTTGCGATAGCCATCATGGTTTTCAAGGAGGCCGTGGAAATGGGGCTCAACGTCATCTTTGTCGGAACAATCGACGAAGAAGGAGATTCGGCCGGGGGATTCGCAGTAAAGGAAGAACTTGAGAAGCTGGCCGTTAAGCCGGATATCTGTTTGATAACCGAGCCGACCAATGATAAGATAATGATGGGATGCTGTGGAAGGTATATTATTGATGTCAAGGTGAACGGGCTCAGCGCCCACGGTGCAGTGCCTCAGAAAGGGGTGAACGCCATCGTGGAAGCGGGTAGATTTGTTTCGCAACTTGATAAATTACCACTGCTCGACCACGAAATACTTGGAGCTGGCTCTGTATGTCCTTTGGATATTTCGGGAGGCACGTCAACCCTTTCGGTTCCAGAAGAATGCAGGATAAAGATCGACAGGCATGTGGTTCCAGGCGAAACCCCGGAAAGCGTCATGGGAGATATGAGAAAACTGGCAGATTCTATCGGCAGCCAGGCAACCTTCGGCATAATGCCCAATAAAGAGAGACCTACGCCCTTCCTTGAGCCCTACATCACTACGCGATCAGATATGCTGGCACAGAAGTTCGTGGATGTCGTGGGCGGGGAGATCACATATGGAAAATCTGTGGGCGATTACAACGTGTTTTCGACCATTGCCCCGACCATTGTCCACGGACCAGTTGGTGATAACTGGCACAGTGCTGATGAGTGGGTCAGCATTTCGTCAATCGAACGGTGTCTGGAGAATTACCGAAAATTCTTTTTATCTTTTTAAAACAAGCTATCATCTATCAAGTATTTCAGACAATAACTTTATCTATCATCTGTCTTTCACTCTGTGAAAGGTGAGAATATGAAGGCTTTCAAAGTATCTGGAACATTCCTGATGGGAAGGGACATGCAGCCCTTTACCAAAGAAGTGGCCGCCGAGGACAAGAATGACGCAGAGGAGCAGGTCTACTCCATAATGGGGAGCAAGCACGGTGTCAAGAGGTTCAGGATCAAGATAGAGAATATCACACCCATGAAGACAGAGGATGTTAAAGACCCGGTGATAATCCACAAGATAGGGGCTGACAAGTGATGAATGAAGAGGAAATCCAGCAGGTAGGTATGCAACTGGAAAGCCACAGGGAGCAGATGGAAGGCCTGAGGCAGCAGGAGGAACTTATCAGAAACCTCAACAACGAGTACATGAGGGCCAGGGATACCCTCCTTAACATGATGAAGCGCTCCCCGGATGAAGAGATGCTGGTGCCCATCGGCGGAAATTATTTTATATTTGCCAGGGTGGACAAGCCGGAAAAGGCCATAGGAAGCGTCGGCATGAACATCGCCGCCGAGGAATCCACGGAAAAGGCGGTCGAGAGGCTGGACAAGAGGATCGCCGAACTCAGCGATGCCGGAACCAAGCTGGCACAATCAATGCAGGAACTGGACGGTAAGATAATGGCGTTGACAGACCAGCTCCAGAAAGAATATGCCAAGCAGATGGAATAAGTGCCAGTGGTATTATGTTCAAATTTCTCAAGAGCAAACTGGAAGGGTTCAAGAAACAGACCAGCGAGGAGTTATCGAGCCCGGCCATATCCGAGGATGATGGAAAGCGGATCAAAGAGGGAAAGCTTGATGAATTACTCTGGGACCTGGAAGTCGGGCTTTTGGAGGCAGATGTGGCCGTCGAGGTAATCGAGGAGCTGAAGGAGAATCTTAAAAAAGAACTGCTGGGCAAGCGTGTGAAGAGGGGTGCGGATTTAGAAAAAGCCATCAATGACAGCTTGAAAACATCGCTGACCAACATACTGGACGCCAAGCCCTTTGACCTGGACCAGTTCATCGAGAGCCGGGAAAAGCCAGTCAAGCTCATGTTCGTGGGAGTCAACGGAACAGGAAAAACAACCGCCATTGCCAAAATCGCTTTCAGGCTGAAGAAGATGGGGAGAACATGTGTGCTGGCCGCCGGAGACACCTTCCGGGCCGGGGCGATAGAGCAGCTGACCATTCATTCGGAAAATCTGGGAATCAAGATCATCAAACACCAGGCCGGGAGCGACCCCGCGGCCGTGGCATACGATGCCGTAGAGCATGCCAAGGCCAGGTTCAAGGACATCGTGCTGATCGACACTGCCGGCAGGATGCAGACCAACATAAATCTGATGGACGAGATGAAGAAGATAAAGCGGGTGGCGGAGCCAGACCTCGTAATCTTCGTCGGTGACTCGCTTGCCGGGAACGATGCGGTGGAGCAGGCGACAAAGTTTGACGAGGCCATCGGGATCGATGTCGCCATCCTGACAAAGATAGATGCAGATGCCAAGGGAGGCGCGGCACTTTCAATAGCCCATGCGGTCGGAAAGCCCATAATATTTGTGGGTACTGGCCAGGGATACGAGGAACTGGAAAAATTCGATGCCCAGTGGATGATAGGCAAGATATTCGGTTGATTTGCCAGTACGGGATGATTATTCAGGCTCGGCAGCAAACATTTTATTAACATCCTGATTTTACAGGTGAACATTCATATGCAGGGATAGCCAAGCCTGGTCAACGGCGCTAGATTCAGGGTCTAGTTCTTAGTGATTCGCCGGTTCGAATCCGGTTCCCTGCATAATCTTTTTATTAATAATCGGGAACTATTGGAGGATTCGAAAGAACACCGCCGTATGCCCATCATTAACCAGTAGCTAAACGCAGAGATTTAACTCTGCGAGTTCGGGCATATGGCCTACGGACGGGAACATTTGGCCACAGGCCAATTGTTTACGCGGTTCCCTGCATATTCTTTTCTAAAAAATTAAAGAAGCCCCGACCTTGATCAGGGCATTATGGCTCTCTATTTCAGAAGAGCCAGTCAGTCATTCCATCACGGCGGGCAGTAAACGCCTGCCTCGGAATCGTCAACCACAAGGTTTCCATTGACAGATATCTTCAGATGTGTCTGGTCCAGTCCCCATCCTCTTCCATAGACATCATATGTGCCGTCAAGGCATATGGTCTCTCCGGGCTCGATACTGGCAATTGACCACATCTCTACCGGATCGCCGGCCAGCCATTGCCCCTGGAAAAGATTCATCTGGCCATGGTAATCCCATATGGTCACATCGTTATGGCGCTCCTGGATGGCAGTTATCTCCAGGCCCTCTATCGCCACGCTCTCCTGGTTGGTAATATGAATTCTGAATTGGACCGGGTTCGAGTGGTTGTACAGGGGATAGACTCCGTAGTCCTTCTCAGGTATCACGAAAGTCTGGTTGAAAGGTATGTGAGTAAGTTGCTCTGGGTAATTGCCGGATGTGTGAAACCATATGCCGGATTCGTTCACGATGGTCTGGTCTGCCGGGTCCAGGTATTCTATCCAGTATCCAAAGTTGGGGTTCTCCGGAGGACTAGCTGGCTCATCTATTGGTAATTCGTCTGGAATTTCTTCAGGCAGGTCCGGTATCTCATCTGGCTCCTCGTCAGGAATAACCTCGGGCAGTTCCTCGACATCCGGTTCCCCTGCGATTACCAGGGTGGTGGATAGGAACTTGCCTGGAGTTCTGTACGGGAAAGTTGTTGTTTCACCATCCGGGCTGCTGGGCAGTCCCACCATCTCTGCATGAATCAATATGTCCAAACGGCCGTCTTCCATAATTTCAGCGTCCATGGGGATAGCATATTCATAGCATTCCGGGCTGTGTGAAAATATCACATCCTGGCTGTTTCCCATGTTGTCTTTCAGGTCGATTATTCCGTCCCTGTTCCAGTCAATCTTGACCCCCTGGCCATCATCGGCCATTGCCGCTCCTCCGCGTGTTACCTGGGCGCATATGTAGATGTAATCCAGGTCATTGATAACATAAACGTCCCCGACCGGAGATTCTTCTTCTGTGCACCAGAGATTTCCAATTATTGAATTAAGGGGCCACTCGCCGGTCACCTCACCGTCTATCTGGTGAGCCGGTATCGTTCCCCAAGAGGTCTGATGCACTTCTCCGTCTGTCTCGTACACCTCGCTGGCACTACCTGTACCCCACACGAAAAATGTGGCAGACAGCAACAGCATCATGGAGACGAACATTGCACCTATTTTTGGAGTTATTATTTTCATTTAATCTACCTCGAATATATCATTGATTTCTGAATATAAAAGATATTCATGGGACTTCCACGGGAATTCCCACCCCTGCAAATTTCCTCTCGTCATTTCTTCCACCTCATGTTGCATATATTGTACAAAGGAGTTAAAAACATTTTTGGTCCTATCATCCATTTGATAGATCGTATTCACAGGCATCGAGACAAATTATTTCAATGATAGTACTAAAGTAGACTTGTACGCTCTTTTGTGTAATATAAAAGTGTATTGGTACGGTGTTTTGTATTAGGCTCTCGAGCAGTTGGTTTACGGGAGGTCAGCAGCAGCATCTCTTTTGGTTTTCCGCCGACAGCCTTATATTTAAATTGAATATAGGGGATTTCATGGCCTCACTCGGAGCACTAAAAAGAAGCATGGCACTTACCCTCATCCTGATATTCGGGCTTTTGTTCGCATTGATAGTCCTGATATTCGAATTATTCATGTGGTATACGGATGGTACGGTGAACATCATAGCCCAGTTCATTTTCATTTTCATACTTGTCGGATTTTTCATGCTCATCCAATGGGCCATCTCACCCAGCATAATCAGGTGGGGCTCCAGGCTAAAATACCTAAAACCGGGTGAACATCTGTGGCTGGAGGGCGAGGTCAGAAAACTGGCCGAGCAGGCAGAGATACCAATGCCCCAGCTGGCAATTGCCAATGACCCCACACCCAACGCCTTCGTCTTCGGCAGAAGCAGGAAATCTTCAACACTGGCAGTTCACACCGGTCTTCTGGAAAGACTCAACCAGAACGAAATAAGAGGAGTACTGGCCCATGAGATCGGCCATCTAAGGCACAATGATGTTGTGATCATGACCGTTGTCAGTGTAATTCCGCTTCTTGCTTTCATGCTGGCCCGAAGCGTTCTATGGAGCGGAGGCAGGAACAGAAATAGCGGCGCGATCATACTGGCTGCGATGGGCGGATTTGTCGTCTACATAATATCCCAGCTTCTGATCCTCAAACTTTCGCGCCAGCGCGAGTACTTTGCAGATTCCTATTCCGCTGTCGCAACCGGCGACCCGCACAGCCTCAGCTCGGCATTGGCCAAGATAACTTTCGGCCTCTCCTTGTCAAAGGAAAAACCGGGTGCGGCAAGAGCCTTTTACATAGGCGACCCGGTAAATGCCAAGAGAGAAATCGCCTCCATCATGCAGAATAAGAATAAATATGACCTGGACGGCGACGGCGTGCTGGACGAGAGGGAACTCCAGAAGGCCATGGAGGACCAGGCAAGAAGCGGCAGGGCAAGGATGGAATTCATGTCCACACATCCCTCAACATTCAAGAGGATAATGCTGCTGAAGCAGATCGAGACAGACCTGGGGCATGGAGCGATAGATAAAAATATCTACAAATATATTTAATATGTGCAATTTATATCTGAGAAGTTTAATGAGTTCTGTGAGTTCCGCCTGAAAAATGCTGGAAGCCTTGAGTTCTGCCAGTAAGGTGATGGCATCTCTGAGTTCTGTTGTAAAATGCTGGAAGCCTTGAGTTTGGGTTTTCCGGGTGCCGAACGTACTTAGCAAAACTCAAGCAACTCAAGGGTACAATACCCAACAATAAGAACTCCAAGAACTCAAGTGTATATCTCTCAGCAGTACGAACTCAAGGAACTCTGGCCTATGCCACGAACAACTTAACTTCGTTGACCTTCCTCTGGGATTCCAGGTCGAATACCAGCTCCTTGACTTTCTTGGCGGGTCCTGAGAACATGAGCACATCACAGCATGATTCCGAGTTCTTATCACCGAAATCCGTGTGCATGAAGCCCCTGATTATGTCTATGTTCCTGTGCCTGATTATGGAAATCTCTGGCTCTGCCGAGTGGTCATAGAGGGCGATCATCACTCCCTCCACCTTTCCTTTCATTCCTTCGGTTTCAATCTTGGCCTTGATGAAGAGGCGGATGGCATCCCTTATCAGTTCCGAGCGGTTGGAGTATCCAATGTCGCTTGCCAGTTTCTCTATTTCCCGGGCCATTTCGGCCGGCACACTGAAGGATAATATCTCGGTGTCCTTTCCCTTGGAAGCCATTAATGCAACCCTCCCTCGAACATGAGCTTGACAAACCACATAAGGAAGATGCCGATTATGAAGGTTGAAAAGGCCATGACCGTTCTTGAAGTGCGCTTTTCCTTGTGAAGCTCGGGAACCAGGTCACTGGCCGCGATGTAGATGAAGCCGCCGGCCGCGATGGGCAGTATGTAGTGCTGGAAGTCACCCAGATGTGGTATCATGTAATAACCGATCACACCTCCGGCGAGGGCCGTCAGGGCGGTTATGAAATTGAAGATGAGTGCCTTCTTTTTGGAAAAGCCCCCATATACCAGCACTCCGAAATCCCCTATCTCCTGGGGTATCTCATGAGCCAGAACTGCGGTTGTCGCGATGATGCCCATCTCTACACTTATCAGGAAGCTTGCGGCGATTATCATTCCATCTATGAAGTTATGAACACCATCTCCTACCAGGTTGATGTAGGCAAAGGTATGGATCTTACAGTCCTTGTCATGACAGTGCCTCCACAGCATCTTCTCCAGCACGAAAAATATGACAAAACCGACGAGGACCAGCATGAATACGTTGTCATGCCCAATGAGCGGCTCCAGCTCATGCATGGATTCTGGGATGAGATGAAGAAAGGCCCCTCCGAGAAGTGTCCCGGCAGAAAGGCCCACAAGAGCCAATAATACCTTTTTCAACAATTTATCTGAGATAGCAAGAGTTAGGACACCTATCAATGACAGCAGGCTTATCACGGTGGTGGTCAGGATAATCCAAAGCAGGGTCGACATTTGCTTTCCTCAGGAAGACTAAAGGCGAGCAAATATTAATAACTTTTCACTGAAAATTAATAACTATTGAGAGAATGGAAATGAATGTTATTAATAATTCCAGATGGACAGAACTGTTAATGATCTATTACCGCCTCAAGTCCCTTCAGAACCTCTATCTCGGAATCATGAGAGATGGAATCCAGTTTGTTGGAGGGCAGGAAGGTATCTAGATGGGCCTTCACATTGCAGCTGCTTGAGGAACCCTTGATAATTATCTCCAGGACGTACAGGACCTCCTCTGCATTTCCTTCAACATCCCGCTCTACCACTGTCTCATACCTGGTTTCACACAGGTCTCCAGACCCCGTCTTGAAAAAATTGAAAAAGGTCTGGGTCCATCCATTTGAGGTTAAATATCCGTCCATCAGGTTGTAGATGGGACATCTTGCCTTCTCCCCTTCAAAGGGCTTACCCAGTGTTTTAGTGCATGTTTTCATTTCAATATTGAACCGTTTCATGATTACCCAAGTCAAATACGTCTATTATATTATTAAGTTTTGTGAGATGTTATCATAAATAATATCTATACAAAATAAGGTTTAACATATTAACAATATATCTAGCTGTGGAGTTACAGACTCCGCGTATCTGAGCTTATGGCTACCTGAATGAAATCGTAAAACCCTTTGGGTTTATCGATTTCACATTCCCCATAATTTGTCTTCCTTCCGCTTGATAGTGCACACCTGCTCCAGCACATCCAGCTCATCCGGGTTCAATCCGCTTTCGCGCAAGGTCTTACAATGTGAGGC
>JAGLSY010000245.1 GCA_023135545.1 Thermoplasmata archaeon
TGGCAAGGGTGGATGTCATAGCGGCGTACCCCATAACGCCACAGACATTTATCGTGGAGCATCTGTCCGAGTTCGTCAATGACGGGCTGCTGGATGCCTCTTTTATGAGGGTGGAAAGCGAACACAGCGCCATGAGCGCCTGCGTGTCCGCATCCGCAACCGGGGTAAGAACTTACACGGCAACAGCCTCTCAAGGACTGGCACTCATGCACGAGGTGCTTTTCATTGCTGGTTCGGCACATCTTCCGGTCGTCATGCCGGTCGTTAATCGAACCGTTGCCGGCCCCATCGGGATCTGGGCAGAGCACAACGACACCATGCCCCAGCGGGACTGCGGCTGGCTACAGGTTTATGTTGAAGATAACCAGGAAGTGTTGGACATGACCATTCAGGCATTCAAAATAGCCGAGGATAAGAGGGTTTTACTGCCGATAATGGTGTGTCTGGATGCCTTCATCCTGTCGCACACGGTCGAGCCGGTGGACTTCCCGGACCAGGACAAGGTGGATGACTTTTTGCCTACTTACAGGCCGGAGCACGCGGTTCTGGACCCCAAGGACCCCATGGTTATCGGCTCTTTCTCGCCGCCCGAGTACATTCAGGAAGTGAGATACCAGACCGACGAGATGATGAGGAATGCACTGGAAGTCGTTGGTGAGGTCAATGATGAATGGGCGAAGATATTCGGAAGGGATTACGGCGGCCTCATCGAGGAGTATAAAACAGATGGTGCAGACGCAATTCTCATAACACTGGGCACCGTGACTTCCACGGCCCGTGACATCGTTGATGAGTACAGGGCGCAAGGTAAAAAGGTGGGACTGGTGAAACTCAGATTCTTCAGGCCATACCCGACCGAGGCAATCCGGAAAGTTGCCGAAAAGTGCAAGGCCATTGGTGTTTACGACCGTGCTGTTTCCTTCAGCGCCGGCGGGCCGTCCTGGATTGAGGCCAGGAGTGCTCTTTACGGCCACACCATCCCGATCATCAACGTGCTGGCCGGAATCGGGGGCCGTGATGTGACAGCCCCGGATATTCGCCTAATGTTCGACAAGATTCTGGAGGCTGCTGAGAAAGGCAAGGCCGAGAATGAGATTGTCTGGATAGGAACCAGGGGGGTCCAACCATGAACGAAAACAATGTGAATTCGACACAAGTTCGTGGTCGGCCAGCCTGCTCCGAAGGAGAAGGCGTGGTCGTGAACGTAGTTCAGGGAGAAGCGTTGATAGTTCACGATAAGCCTGCTGCGAAGCAGGAGGTGCAACCATGAGCATAACATTGAAGACATTACCGAAAGAGGAACATTTCACAAGCGGCCACACGGCCTGCGGAGGCTGTGGAGCACCCATCGTCGTAAGGGCGGCCATGAAGATACTGGGCCCCGACACGATCACCTACTTCCCGGCCAACTGTTTGCTTGTCTTCGGAGGAACATATCCGCACAATGCGTTTAAAGTTCCATACCTACACATTCTATTTGAAAACTCGGCGGTCTGCGCGGCTGGAATCAGACACGCTCTCGACCGTCTCGGCAAGAAGGACGTCAATGTTGTCGCTTTCGCCGGTGACGGCGGAACCGGAGACATCGGTTTCCAGGCACTTTCCGGCGCGGCCGAGAGAAACGAGGACATCCTGTACATCTGCTATGATAATGAAGCGTACATGAACACCGGAATCCAGAGGTCCGGCTCCACACCCTTCGGGGCCTGGACAACAACCACCCCTGCCGGAACGAAGATCAAAGGAAAGGAACTCTTCAAGAAGGACCTGCCCAAGATAATGATGGCCCACAACGTGCCCTATGTGGCAACAGCCAGTATAGGACATCCGGCCGACATGCTGAAGAAGATCGAGAAGGCCAAGAACATGAAGGGCTTCAGGTACCTCCAGATATTCGCTCCCTGCCCGACAGGCTGGAGGATGGACACCGCCAAGACCGTGGAGGTCGCCAAGAAAGCGGTAAACACCGGCATGTGGACCCTCTACGAGATGGAGGACGGTGTTGTCACACTGAATGTCAAGCCAAAGATGGAGCCGGTCGACGATTACCTGAAAATGCAGGGCAGGTTCCGCCACCTCTCCGAGGACCAGATAAAGACAATCCAGGAATGGGCCTACAAAAAGTATGAGATGGACATGAAATTCGTCGAGGCCTATTCGAAGAAAGAGGAATAAGATATCTGGCTGTTACAAAAAGAACATCGTAACAGAAGGAAATGCAGAGGTGGAACAATTTCACCTCTGTATCTTTTCATTTTTTGTTTCAAGGTATTTCCCCAAACTCCTGCCAGATGGTGCGTGTTCCGAAAGTTTTATTAGCCCGCTAATAGATATAGTTATGGAGGCGCAAAATGAACATAAGTGTAGAGGTTACAGGAAACCTGCTCAAATACTTAGATTCAAAAGTACATTCTGGCCTGTTCAAGAGTCGAAGCGAGGTAGTTCGTCAGGCAATTCGTGAAATGATTCAGCAGGATTTAGCTGGACTGCTTGAGGCAAAGGGCATTACGATAGATGATATCGAGGATTTGAGAGAGGAAGTTTCAGTTGAACTTATTGAGAGGAAATATGGCAAAAAGCGTAAACATAAGAGTGATAATTGATACGAATATTTTCTTTTTATCTATATTTTTCCCAGATGGTAATGAGCGCAGGCTTTTTGAACTGGCAGATAGAGGTCTTTGGCAGATTATTATCATCGACTATGTGTTTGAGGAGATGCAATTAGTTCTCGAACGAAAGGGTATCGAGCCTAACCTGGCCGTGGATATGCTAGATACATACAGAAACATCATCCACATGGATTTGGACCCAGAAGTCTATCATAATTATGTGAAGGAAGCATCCGAAATAGTCAAGGATAGAAAGGACTGGCCAATTTACATTTTTACAAGAATAGAGACGGAAAAAGACGATGAAACTTATCTTGTCAGTGGGGACAAACATCTGAATACCTCAAGAGTAAAGAAGGCTTTGAATAATAGGGCTCTCACAACCAAGGAATTATTTAAATTGTTGAGAGTTAAATAATAGATTGAGGAAATGGAATGAGAAAAGGTCTGTCTAATCCAAATCCTTTATCAGATTGTTAATGACTATCTCTGATATGCCGCCAGAATACTCGCCGGTCCTTCTTATCGACTCGGCAATGTAACTGACCGCGATCGTGTGCCGCCCCTTGCTCTTGGAGGGGTGGTTCGTTACCTCTTCGCAGAGGTCGATCAGTTTTGTCTTCCTCTCTATGTTGTTATTTGCCAGTTCCTTATCTCTCTTGACCCATGCCATAATGGAGTCATTGAACATCTTGAGGGCCAGTTCCGTGGCCGTGGATATCTTTTCCACCAGTTCCCCATCTGTTTTCTTTTCCAGGAGCACCGGCACATTGTCCGCTATCTTGACAGCGTGGTCCCCTATCCTCTCTATGGTCCGGCTTATCAAATAATAATGGTTGGCCATCTCCGGCGTTACCTCTAGCTTCTTTCCCAGTGATATGTTCCCCAGAACCATGTTGGACTGTCTGGCCACCAGCCATTCAAGACGGTCAACATCCCTGTCGCGCTTGATTATCCTCTCGGCCAGTTCCTCATCTCCTTCTTTCAGGGACTTCAGAGCATCCTCGTGCATTGACCTGACCAGGAGGTGCATTCTGCGGATGGTCTTGTCAAATGGCATCTCGGTGGGGCTGAGCAGGTCTGCTATCGAAATTGAATTGTCGGTTTCCTCCATGATCTCCGGACCGATGGCTATCTGGGTGAATTCGACCACCGTCTCGCGGACGAAGGCCTCCAGCGGGTTCTTTGATTTTACTTCCATGCCCGAGTAACCCATTATGTAGGCTCCTATGAGCAATCTGAAAAGATAACTGGACGAGCTTATGTCATCAACCTGGAATTCCCTTATCGAACTGGCTCTCTGGGTGTCGGTGTTCGGTGTTATCATCAATGTTCCATCAGGCTGGACAATAACTCCCAGTGAATCATTCTTTTTGATATTTGCCGAGTTTATCCATTCCTTTGGCAGTGTGATGACAAAGGACGAGCCGCCTGTTACCTGTACCTTCCTGGTTTCCATGTGAATCAAGTATGGATTTACTTATACTGCTTAATCTTTTCTATATTTCTCTATAGATTGGACTAAAGATATATATTTTTATGATGGGATAATATGCTGGCAATTCAGAGTTGCTTGAGTTCGTACTGTTTGGTTCTGTACCCTTGAGTTCTAATTGCTGAGTATATGTACCTTTGAGTTACTTGAGTTTTGTTAAGTACGCTCGGCACCTGGAAAACCCGAACTCAAAGCTACCAGCATTTTCAGGCGGAACTCACAGAACTCATTGAACTCCCTAACTCAATTACTTATGCGCCACCATGATTATCTGCATGAGGTCTGCCGCCGCTTTACAACTGTCTGCCGCATTCTCCAGTGCATGCACGATATCCCTGAGTATGAATATCATCCTGGGGTCAATGTCATCCGACAACAACACCTTCTTCTTTATCTTGAAGTAGAGGTCGTCTATCTCGTGCTCTATCCTCTCGACATTGCCCTTGTGCACCTTGAACTGGTCATCATCCTCTCCCAGGAAGTCGATGCATAATTTCACTTCTTTTGCGGTGTTCAGGACCCTTCCGGCCAATACTCTGTAGTATTTCCATATCTTCTCCGGAACCTCGATCTCCGCCTCGATGAGAACTTCGATGTTCCGGGCCGCGCTCTTGGTCCAGTCAGCAATCTGGTCCATTCTCCTGACCAGGTGCATGAGGTCCTCCCTCTCCTTTGCCGGGAGGTCTCCGATTGCCAGCTGCTCGTTGAGTGATACTTCTATATTGTCTGCCGCCTTCTCGTTCATGTTCAGCCTGGAGATGGCCTGAAGTGCAGCCATCTCGTCCTTCTCCATGATCGCCGTGAAGGATTTGTTCAATTCTTCAGCTGTATCCACGATCTTCAGGATATGTTCCTTAACTCCGTCCATGACGTTCGTCTCTCTTCTCCGCGCAAACCAATTAGCATACTTTTCTTCACTCAAGGCTAAGCACCTCCTGCAATCCTTCCATGGGTCTTGGATAGACCAGCAATTTATCCGGTCTGAATATTACATTAACATTGTCCCCGATATTAAAGGTTTTGTCAATCGCCTCCGGTATTTCGACCTGAACAAGGTCGTCGGTGGATAGCATGATGCGGTATCTCATGAAGGAGCCCATGAATATCTTGTCCTCTATGATACCATCAATTGAATTGTCTTTCTTCTCCTTTGAAAGGAAAAGGTTTTCCGGGCGAACGGCCACGACCACACCGGTGCCCTTGGCCAGACAACTGTCATTTCGAATGACCAGCCTCTTGCCGTGCCTTGCCTCCATGGTGCAGCCCTCCCCGCCACCGTTCCCCAGTATGGTCCCCTCTATGAAGCTGGCCTCCCCGA
>JAGLSY010000246.1 GCA_023135545.1 Thermoplasmata archaeon
GAAAGAAAGATCATAGGTGTCGTCATTGGCTCCTGTGTTGTTTATGGTCATTGTGTAAGGGACGCTTTGGCCCAGAAGTCCGTAAGTGTTAGAAATACCTGGAGTCAGATCTGCTCTGTATGATGGCAGATCACCGATATAGACATCATCCACATACCAGCCAGGATAACCACCTCCTTGCATAGCCAGGTGAAAACGGACTTGAATGATATTTCCTCCATAGGCTGACAAATCACATTCAGCATATTCCCATCCCAGACTTCTGTCATAATAGCAATCTGTATTATAGTCGCCAGCCTGTTCATTGATACCGGGGTATCCAGTGATGGGTGTGATCAAATCCCAATTGCCTCCATCTACAGATATTTCCATGAAAGCGCCATTGTTATCCCAATCACTGCCAAGCCTATACCAATGATAGAATGAAAGTATCTGCTGGCCAACAGCAAGATCAATATATGGTGATACCAGACAAGTGTCGGCATTCCTTAGTGTACCTGTTAGCAGATTGGTGCCCCAACAGTTGGCTGGTGAGTAGGAAGAAGAAAGCCATGATACGGAGGAAGGATCTCCAAACTCCCAGTTTGTTCCGGACATTTTAATTTCCTGGTTGAACCAACCCAAATCCCCCCCTTCAAAATCGTCTGATATGCCGGGATCATGCGGAACCTGGGTCCAGAAGTTGACTGTCGAATTGAAACTTGTATCATTATGGGAAGTGGCCTGCACCAAGAATTCTTCGAAATCTCCCGGGCTTGCTCCCCCAGGTATGTCCACCCTGGCGATGAAATCCTGACTTGAGTCCGATGGAACAGATATCTGTGTGATAACCATCGTATTTCCAGCATCTCTAAATGTAATGGGCCAGCCCCCATCGATCTGAGCCAGGTCATAGGTATCATCCAGATCTCCCTGATTCTCGATCGAAAGGTTGTATAATACAGACGCGCCAGCAAATCCATACTCTCTTTGCCCCTCTGGTGTTATATTTGCCCAGTAATCTGCTGTGAACCCTATCGAAAGAAATGGCCTGAGCGCCTCAGCTCCGTCTGAGGAAACATGGTATATATCACACTGGGCGCCATCATCTCTCCTGAGCAAGAGACCATTATTTGCCAGTGTTCCATTCTTCCATTTCTTGAAGATATCTGTGATATCCCATGTTCTCCAGGTTAAATCCCCTCCATTGTACCATGTGATATCATCTGCAATGTTTGATGATTCTGGTTGATTGTTCCATGTGACGGTCATCTCAGTCCATGAATCATTGACCTGATATACGCCCCAGGGTTCTAATCCTGCCCCATTCCACGAATGAAATATATTTAATTCAACAGAAGTGATATTATCATTGTCCAGGAAACCGGCAGAAGAAATATCGAACTCAATTAATCCTTGTGTGTCACTACCGGTATTGACTGTCAAATGACCGCCTGATCCATCGTTCATATCCGGGCCCCCTTCCCTAATCAAGGCATCTTTACCAGTTACTGCATCAGGTTGAATTATTAGATGGGGGGAAGCAAGAGTGTAGATAGGGGGTTCGGAAAATAAATTGTTTTCTTGAATAGGGTCCTTTATTTCCCAGTACTCCCAGCTTGTCGTAGGGTCTCCATTTTCATCAAAATCTGAAAAATAATACTTTTCCAATCGGCTGTCTGGGTCAGGATATTTCAATGGTTCGAGAATTTCCGGTTCAAGATTCACGGTTTCTTCGAGATCACTTGAAATATCGGCCTGTTCAGGCTCTTCAATATCATATTCGACAATATTCTGGTCGAGATCTTGTTCGCTTTGTTCAATAACATTTACATAATCAGGCTCAACCATCGACAACCCTGAAAATGGAACGCAAACCAGAGCCATTGTTATTATCAATACAATAATTAAATTTACTCGCCCACTTAAAACCTTCCCATTAGTTTTCATCAGCCTCTCTCCGCTCTTTACGCCACCATTCTCAAATTGAATATGGAGTTGGACACTCATTGAGATTATAGATATATAATATTTTAGATGGCATTCCGCAATAACATATTTCAAATATTCTCAACAATTGATGCATATCAAAAAAATCTATAGATATTCATACTCTTGGACGGGAGATACAGGATTATCGAGTCATCCGGTCCTCAACCAGACAACTATGAATGCTTCAGCCTCGTAGGCCTGCCCTGCCCTCTTGCCTCCTTTCTGTCCAACTCGACCAGATTCTCATCCACCTTTCCGACATCGGTGCCGTCAAGAAGGTACATTGAGGAAATTTTCATATCAGCCAATCCGTTTTTCAGCACCACCCCGAACCAGCTTCTTTTTTCATTTATGTACGTCCCGCCGCAGAGGTCATTGAAGGCCGGCATCATGATGTACTCCTTCCCCACCTTTTCATACCGCTCCGAGCAGTTTTCCTTCTTCCACTTGCCCCGCACCCAGCATTTCACGGCCCCCCTGGAGCCCAGGTTGTCGATAAAAAGAGTCACAGGATGATAATGGGCGAATATCACGGTGTCGCAAGCCATCACTTCCTCGGAGGGCCAGGCATGACCGTGCCAGATGCCGAGCCTTCCATCCTCCAATACCATGCCGCTTGACTTGTGGACATTGACCTCGGACGGGACAAAAATCTCGATGTTGCCGTCGTGGTTTCCCTTGGTGATATCGATGGTTTCGACATGAGCCAGTAAATCCTGGAAGAAAAAAGGTAATTCCCTGGATTCCTGGAAGCTGTGACCCGGAACCTGGTGCTTGACATCACCGGCTATAACAAGATGGCTGGCTCCGGTTTCCTTGATGAGCCCGAGCAATTTTTTCTTGATGTCCGGCGTCCTGCTGGGAATCTTGGCCCCGGCCTTGAAAATATCATACTCGATGCCGATGTGGATGTCGGCTACTATGAGTGTCGAGATGGCCTCAATGAAGAGAACTGGCTCGTCATGTATGGGCATAATGTCCATGTCTGGTGGATGGACAGAGGTATAATAAAATCTTTGCCGGAATCTACCAAAGCTTTCAATGATTATTTCTATCAACCTGCGAGGGATATCAGCGTTGTGCTAGCTTGGGTCTCAGTATTTCCCAGTGTGGCGGGGGGGCCGGTAGGTGGGTAAACTCTATAAACTCTCTAACTCTCCAACTCACGGGCATAATCCCCTACAAGGCCGAAGTCCATTATCTCACCCTCGCCAACGGCAAGTATCCTGGCTCCCGAAATATCAAGGTCCCGCAACTCCTCAATCATGAAATTCCTTGCCGGTGAAATTACATTTGTGCCGGATGCCAGCGGGCTGAAGGCGGGCATTATGATAAAATTATTGAATTCATCAAATAAAAAACATGGCATTGTAACCCTGGCCCCTATCTTGTCCCTCAGCCTGAGGACTGGATGCTCATGGCCGAATATCTTGAAATTGTTTTTTAGTGACCTGGTCTGGCCAGGATTATCACCATCACCACTCTCATTATTATCATCCACATCCTCATCATCCGCGAGCAGGGTAGAGGTCGGGATGTGGCCGTGTGTTATTAATATATCATTAGTTAAATAATAATTAGCCAGTTCTATGTCATACCTGCCTATTATGGTCTTCAGGTAGTTGTCGTGGTTCCCCCTGACAAACTTGACCTCGGCTCCCATGTTGTTAATCTGTTCAAGTAGGAGCATTACCTCATCCCACTCCTGCCCCAGGTTGCGGGAGAACTCGTGCTTGATATCCCCGTTTATGATTACCTGGCCCGGAGAAAAATGTTCCATCGCCCTTTCAAGGTTTTTCATCATCTTCCCGAACTGGAAATCGGGCATGGCCACCCCCTCGGCCCGCATGGAGGCCTCATAGCCTATGTGGAGGTCGGAGATGACCAGGATATCTTCGTCTGGCAGGTAGAGAACATGGTCCGGGCTTAACACCATGCCGTTTGGAAGGATGTAGTCATCATTCATCATGCTTCTTTTACTCCTTTATCATAGAGAATATATCTTACTGGTACATAGAGTTACTTGAGTATTTGAATGTTTAAATTGCTCGTGTTTAGGGGCTTCAGAAAGATTGGTGGGGGTCACAGTGTTGGTCAACATGGGTCCCAACAATAGACCGCCGTATGCCCATCAATAATATTTTACTGGCCGCAGAGATTTTACCTCTGCGAATTAGGGCATATGGCCTACTGAATGGAAACTTCCAGACCCGATATAATATGTGAATCCTTCAGGGCCCGCGGATTATCAACAATAGATTTTGGATAAATTCAAAGAGCAGGCCGCCGTAAGCCCATCAATATCATTCAACTAACCGCAGCGATTATACCGCTGCGAGGACGGGCTTATGGCTTATAGAATGAAAACTTCCAGGCCCGAAGCAAAATATCAAATCCTTTAGGGTCTGGTAGTTTACAGTGTGGCGGGGGTTGGATGGAGGGTATAGGTTTACCGACTGCGGATGTTTCAATGCACCAACACATTAAACTCATGCCTTGCCAGAATCACCAGCAATGTCCGATAATTTTATATCCCATGTATGTGATAAATCTCTGTAATATTGGTGAATCCTTATGGAAATAAAAGAAAGGATGAAAAAGCTCAATACGGCCTACAAGAACGGCAAGATAAAGAAGGAGACTTATGAGGCGAACATTGCCAAACTAGAAGCCGAACTTGAAGAGCTGAAAAGGGCGGAGGCCGAAGCAGCCAGGGCAAAGAACCTGGACATGTTGGATTGTCCAACCTGCGGCGCGCCGAACCTCAAGACCGCCATGTTCTGCAACGAGTGCGGCATGGAAACCCAGCCCCAGGAAAAGAAGGTTCTGGCAGAAGAGGCCATGGACGACCTGCTGGATGGCATTCTAGATAAGGAGATAACGGCTGACAAGAAGATAGATGATGAGCTGGGCCTGGACAGCCTGGACCCCATGCTAGATGGAGAAAAGGACGATGACGACCTGTTGCTGGACGACCTCTTTGATTCGCTGGTTTTGAAGGATGAGGAAATCGACTGCCCCCTGTGCGGCGTCAAGCTTCCCGTGGGAACAGAAGCCTGCCCCAACTGTGATGCACAGATGAGTGGGACCGGTGAGCTCATCGAAGAGGTGGCCTTTGACTCATTGGCTGACTCCATTGAGGAAGGACTGGCCGAGCTTGAGGAAATGGCCGAGGATATTGTCTTGGATGAGACTCTTGAGGAAGGAATATCCGAACTTGAGGAACTGATGGATGAGCCTGAAACCGCCGAGCCGGTAACTGTCAGAAGGCCTGTAACGAGACGTGTAGTCAAGCCTGTTAAGGCAGCAGCAAAATCAAAACTAAAACCGAAGCCAGAGGTGGAAGAAGATATAGGAGTCACCACCCCATCAGGGGATATCACCGAGGAAGAGGTTTCCAAGGTTCATCTTGTGGGAATGAGAGTGGTCGATCTGGTCATAATGGGAACACTGGCTGTCCTTATACTGGTCTTCATTATGTTCAAATTGTATTACATTTCAAATTTCAATGCCGCCAGCATAGGGCTCTTCTTCGGGATAGCCATTGGGGGAATAGCCACCACCTTCCTCCTGTTCAGAATAAGCACCTCGGCCGTGGCAGAGGGAGACAAGTTGTTAAAGGGCGGTAAGTATCAGGAAGCCCTGGCCTACTATGAAAAAGCTATCAAGCTGAGCAGCAAACCCGCAACGGCCTGGACCAGCAGGGGAGTCGCCCAGAAGAGACTGGGTGATTTCGAAGGTGCCCTGAGAAGTCACAACACGGCGCTGAAGCTCAACCCGAAAAACGAAATCGCGTGGTGCAACAAGGGAGACCTCATGTTCCGCCTTAACAAGTACAACGAGGCACTGGAATGTTACGAGAACGCCCTCGACCTCAATTCGAGATACGCGATAGCCTGGAACAACAAGGGAACCACCCTGGCCCGGTTGAGAAGGTATGACGAGGCAAAGATATGCCAGGACATGGCCACCCGCCTCAGGCCAAAGTACGCGGCGGCATGGGTGAACAAGGGCGAGATACTGGCTAAAATGGGGAAGCGGAACGAGGCAATCGCCTGCTACAAGAGGGCGAAGAAGCTAGTGGCAGCGTAAACTACCAGCATAAATGACCTGGTAGTTCACACATTAAGCCTTTGGTTGATTTAGTAACATATATAAGCTTCAAGCAACATATAGGAGGGAAGGGTTGATATGGCGGAGAGATTCGAAACATATATCGAAGGCTTCGATGACAAGCTTGACGGCGGCATACCGAACGAGAGCATAGTGCTTCTCGTTGGTGAGCCTGGCACCATGAAGTCCTCGGTTGGCTTCAACATACTTTTCAACAATGCCAAAGAGAAAAAGGCTAAATGCGTCTACATCACCCTGGAGCAGAGTACCGGCAGCCTTGTCAGGCACATGAAAAGCATGGGTATGGACCACCAACTGGTGACCGACAACCTTGAGATAGTCGATATCGGCCTGATCAGACAGCAGCTGACGGACCTCCAGACAGACACCTGGCTTCAGGTTTTCAAGATGTATGTGAAGAACCTGAAGGATAGGGAGGATTACGATATACTGGTCATAGATTCGCTGCCCGTGCTGGATGTGCTGGCCAAGTTCGAGGACCCCAGGGAAGACCTTTTCCACCTCTTCGAGTGGCTGAGGAAACTGGGCATAACTACCATAATGATCTCCGAGATGAACCCGGACTCAAGGTCATATGCCAAGCATGACGAGGATTTCCTGGTCGATGGCATAATCTATCTAAGGATGGTGGAAAGCGGGGGCGTCAGCGTCCAGCGGCAGATAAGATGCGTTAAGATGCGCGCGACCAATCACAGCACGGATTTCTACAGCCTCATGTTTGACGGCGGCAGGTTCAAGACCACCAAGGTTATAGGTGATTCAAAGAAATAGGGGAGGATAAAATGGCGGAAAGTAAATTCAAGATAAAGATTTGCCTCGTGGGAGACGGCGGGGTAGGAAAGACCAGTCTGATAAAAAAGTACGTGCTTGACATATTTGATGACAAATACATCTCCACCATAGGAACCAAGGTCAGCAAGAAGACCCAGACTATCGAGCAGGAAGGAAGAACAGCCGAGATGGACATGATGATATGGGATATCATGGGCCAGTCCAGTTTCAGAGTTCTACTCCAGGATGCCTATTTCTACGGAGCCCACGGTATAATCGCCGTATGCGATGTCACCAGGCCGGAAACACTGGATGGAATTCATGATTGGATTGACTCCACGAGGGAGATAATAGGCGATGCCCCGATAATCTTCCTGGCCAACAAGTGCGACCTGGGAGACCAGATGAAGGTTGACAAGGCAAAGATGGATACCCAGCTTGTGCGGTACGAAATGCCCATCATGATGTCAAGTGCCAAGAACGGGGAGAACGTGGAGAAAGCCTTTGAACTGCTTGGGGAGATGATTCTCGATAAGATTTCGGAAGAGTGATAGAACCGGGGAAGCCAGATGCAGAAAAAGATCATCAAAAAGATATGCCTCCTCGGTGATAATTCGGTTGGCAAGACCAGCCTGATAAAGAAATATGTTTTTGACACCTTCGACGACAAGTACATCGCCACCATCGGAACCAAGACGGTCAAGAAGGAATTGAATGTGGACTATTTCGGAAAGCCGCTCAACCTCACGCTTATGATTTGGGACATCATAGGCCAGAAGGAATACAGGAACCTGCAGAACATGAGCTTCGAGGGGACAAGCGGAGCTTTGGTGGTGTGCGACATGACGCGCCCCGAAACCCTGGAAAGCCTGGAATCCTATTGGATAGATGCCCTGCAGAAGGTTGCCGGAACCGTGCCGATAGTATTCATGGCCAACAAGTGCGACCTGGTGGACGAGGCGAGAATTACCCGGGATAGGCTTATGGAAGTCACCAAGCGCCATTCCGCCAACTTCTTCATGACCAGCGCCAAGACAGGGGAGAATGTGGAGAGCGCCTTCAAAACCCTGGGAAAGAAAGTCGTCGCGGGAAAGACCGACGGCATGGTGGAGATGAAAACTGCGGAGAAGAAGCTCAGCCCGGTGGAGGCCATGGACAACATAGTTTCGCATTTTTGCGAGCACTTCAAGCAGGATACAGATTATGCCATGTCTGTCATAAGAAAGCAGTGCGAGGTGGTGGGCCTCGACATCAACAACCCGTCCAAGCAGAGCATGCTCCAGTTGATCGAAAAGCTGGCATTTGTAGAGGCAGATGTTCTATCGACCTTTGAGGTGAACAAGAACAGGATAGAGAGGAAGAACTTCATAACCAAAATGTAGAACCGAACATTCCTTTGGAATGGATGGTTCTATTCCATACCTTTTCTAACAACCAGCGGGGGCCACATTGATGTCTCAGTGTGGGTCCCAGTGATAAGGCAGTATGGTGGGGGGTTGGAAGGTGGGTATGAGCAATCAACCAGCAAGACACATACCATTTCAATTCATGAGAAAATGTTTTATATTGCAATAACCATAGATTCCCATTAGGGAAGAATATATATGTTTGATGAAAAGAGCGATAAAGAGGAGTTCAGTGAGAGGGAGTATCTTTACCTGGAGATATTGCGCAGCCTCTACAATTGGGGTGATAAAGGGGTTACTCGAGAGGTCTTTTACAAGGAGATCCCGGCCCTGAGATACGAGGACCTTCATGATATCATTGATGAGATGGAGGCAGAGGCATACATCTTTGTCGAATGGACGGACCTGGCCAGGTTCAGGGCCTACCTCACGGAAGACGGGACCACACTGGCTAAATCAAGAATAGATGACCTCCAGAAAAAGGAAAAGGCAGACCCCGGTACATTCATACAGACAGAGAACATCGAGAGAATTTGATTTTTTAGGCCTGTTTACTCGGCAGTTTTCATGCCCTTCCGTGAGACTCTCCCTTTGCAATTGCCGTTCCGATTAGATGGGCAAGGCGCACTGCTTCGGGAAGCGCACCCCTCACCGTGGCATGAGCCAGTATATCCTTCAACTCCGCCAATTCCATGCCCACCCTGTCGACGTAGGCCGGCTTGTTATCGGTCTCTATCATCTCCAGATTGCCCGCCTGCATCATATCCAGGCGCTCTTTCCAGTCTTGAAAGTGCGCTCTTAACGCACTTTCAATCTCCTTGAAATCGGGCTTATCGCGGGTTATTGTTGCCACTGGTATGCCGGTTTCCCCGAATACCCTGTTTATATCGACCACATTGAAGCCGCCCAGGGCCGCGCCGTCAATGACAATAAGCTTGAGCTGGCGCTTGTATCTGGAGGTGTTGACCATTTTTATTATCACATCGGAGGAATCCATGCCGTCCACGGTAACCTCGGATATCATGACACCCTCAACATAGGCAGGGCAGCGAACCACCACTCCGACCACCCTAGCCTTCTCATCACCGAAGTCAAAGGCGGCATCGTCTATGCCGAGGATTCGAAACTGGGTTTTCATGGCACACCCTATGCACTGATAAAAAATAAATATATCCTCGAATCAAACTCTATCAAATCCTAAAAACAAAAACGAGTTTGATAAAATAGATGCGTATAAATGAAGAGGGATTGCGCATCTAAAAAAATAACGATAAAAGGAAAAGGTGATGGCCAAAAGGCCATCATTCTTTTGCTAGCTGGCACTATGTGTTTATTCAAGGTGTTTGCACAGAAGGCGAGGCACCAGTCATCATAACTGTTGCATCTGACGGTATGTGGAATACCTCGAATGAATAGGTTGTTCCGGGCGAGAGACCGGTGATTGAGATGTAGTCACCAGAATTAATCAGACCGCCAATTGGGTTGTAGTCAAAGTATGTCACAACTGCACCGGTCGGACCGCCTGTCCAAGTACATGTCTGGGGTGCTGATTCCGTGTTGCTCGGAATTGTTATCGAGCCGGTTGCCGTTCCATTCACTTCCATAAATATCTTGATGTCCAATGGCTCAATATCCTGTGTGAATGCCCCAAATGTCATTCTTATTTCTGACTCGGATATTGCCTCTGTGTTGCTCCAGGATCCTGCAGGTGTGCTTGAACCACCAGAGCCCATGTAGGTATATGAATAAACCACGATATACCATTTGCCGTCTACTTTTATCATGGGCCATTCATCATCATAGTCTTCAGTTTCTTCCACACCATCAACCTCGGCGGTCATTTCAATTTCGAAATCTAACATGCAGAAGTCCTCAACTGTGACATCGAACTCTTCTTCAAATCCATCGATCATGTCTTCAAAATCGTCTCTATCATCAGTATTCATGTCTTCCTTATTGGTAACATCTGTACTTTTAACTTTGACGCTAAAGACCACGTCATCCTCAGGTGTCATGTCATCGACCATGTCATTAAAATCACCCGAATCTAAAAATGCCGCATCTGTCAATTTCAATGCACCACTTAAATCATCTGTTTCGTACAGGTGAATGTAATCACGGAATGTCCCCTCTGGGCTTTTTTGAGCCCCTCCCATGAAAAGGAAGGCAACAGCGATCACTGCAATCACCACTATAATCACAATCACAATCGCCATAACCGGTGCCTTGCTCGACTGTTCGGGTGGTGAATGTGGCTGGTTTTGTAGAGGTTGATTCTGCGGTGGGGATGACTCATGTTGCGGTTGTGCAGGAGGCGGAGGTTGATCTTGCATTGGTGGAGGCGGTTGATTTCCTGGCCCTTGAAGTTTATATATATTCTTTTTTGTATATTCACTCATTTCTTTCCCTCAGAAACGAGAAAGATTATGAATTATTTAATGCTTAGTAGAAAGTAACGAAAAAAATAACGATAAAAGGAAAAGGTGATGGCCCGAAGGCCATCATTCATCCATCGGTCTGGTTCATTGGAAGTATGCTTTGACTTCCGGTTTGAACAGGTATATCAGAATTATTATGCTTATTATTGTTCCAATCGGTATGTTTATTAGTCCGATGATGGCAAATATAATTGCCAATGTCCTTGCCCATTTCTGTCCCTTCAGAAGCCCGAAGGCAATCAGGAAATAGAATAGGGCAATCACGATAAACACTATCCAGCACATCATCGGCAAACCTGCATCGACATCCGCTCCAGGAATAGTACTGAGAGATCCTAACAAATCTCCTAGTATTATGTTGATGAGGAAACCTCCGATGAGAACAGAGATACCGCCGATCATGTACAATACTGCTAGAATTGTCACGCCAGTTGGCCTCTCCTTCTGCATCGGTACCGGTGGCGGCATCGGTGCTGCCGGTGGTGGTACTGCTGCCGGTGGTGGTGCTGGTGCTTGCTGTGTCCCATCCATATATTTCACCCGAGTTGAAATCGACTCTCTATTATATAAAGATTATTGTGATTTTATTATTTTAATCAAAATATAAAAAATTACACTGGCTGGCGTTCTACTTCCAATCTATCGGCGGTCGGATATTCCTCGACAATGAAGCACTGGCCATCGAGTTCTCCGGCTATTTCCTCAAGGATCCATGCCGCCATCTCGACCCGATCTTTTTCTGAATCATATCTAATGAGGTCATCGGGAATATCATACTGGTCGGCCAATTTTTTGGTCATCTCTTCGGCATCATCACACTCGACAACCCCCTTGATGAAGGTGCCGTCATCCGTTATAATTTCAAGAGGAGTGGCCAGATTCTCGGCCCGGCGCATTATTCTCCTCCTCAGCTGGGTGCCGTCCTTGAAGCTGGCAGAGCAGTAATGGATGGTAATGGGCAATTCGGTTTCCTTGACAAGCTGTCTGGCTATCTTTTCACTGCCCTTTGCCGCGCTGGACACATCGTCCTTTATGACATAGCCACGGGCCTTCAGCTCCCGCCAATTTGTTTCCGAGAATTCCAGTTCATTGAGGTTTACGAAATCGGCTCCGGCCTCGGATGCTGATTTTATAAGGGCCATTATCTTGGATTTCATGTCCGGAAGGGCCGGAATTTCCAGCCCGGTTTTCATACCCACCTTCTTGGCAGCTGCAATTGCCCCGGGATAGCCAGTGCTCGATAATTTACTCCATGTTCCAGGTGACGGATGAAACCTTATCTCATCAAGGCCCACAGTGGCCAGCTGTTTAATTTTCTCCTTGTCGGGCGTGGCGGTGTATAGGTGAATGTGATGCCCCTTCCCGAATTCCTCCTTGAGAAGCTTGATGAATTCCAAGGTCTCCTCAATATTATCCAGAGGGTCGCCGCCGGTTATGCCAGTTCCCCCGGCAGATATGCCGTTGGCCTCGAAGATTATATCGGCGCTGCTCTTGACCAGAAGCTCATCGGCGTACACCACCTTCCTCCCCTGCTTTTCCTCGGAGAGCGGGCAGTAGAAGCAGTTGAAAGTGCACTGGCCGGTTACAAGGAGTACCATCTTCGCGCCCTTCTCGCATATCACGCAACCCTCTGGCAGTTTCCCCCGCACCAGGGAGCCGTTGGGAAGTTCCTGAACCATGGGGCTGGAATCGCTTTATTGCATTATACTTTTGCTGTTTGGAATGAAGAGGCTGGTATCAAAATTGTGATGAAACCTTTTATTTACAAGAAGGTTTTTGGGCATTCCGATGCGCTCGGTTAGAGGCAGGATGGAAGGCGGCAATGTCTTCATAGATGAGGAGGCCGATGCGGGCCAGATATACAGCAAGGGCTATTTCGGGACCAATCAGTCCGGAGGCTCGCTGAAACTGGACATCATAGAGACCATCTACCTGGCCGAGATAGGAAAGCTGGAGGTCAGGAAGGGCGGCAAGAAATTGGACCTCGAGAGGCTTTACAGGACAGGGAACGAGCTCGTCGATAATTTTGAGATCAAGTATCTGGTATATCGTGACATAAGGCAGAGGGGGTATGTCGTGAAGCCAGGTTCTAAACCACTTGATTTCAGGGTGCTGCCCAGAGGCGGTGTTCCGGGAAAAAACCCGTCAAAATACTGGGTGCTGGCCATTTCCGAGAGGGGGGTATTCGCGGTGGAGGATGTCATCGACATCGTGAAGAGGGTCAGAAAGGTCAAGAAGACCCTTTTGCTGGCTGTCGTGGACGAGGAGAGCGACCTCACCTACTACCGGGCCAAGGTAATCACACCCAAGGGACATGTAAAATCTGAAGCAGATTTTCACATGGCCAACGCCCTATTCATGAGGGACCGCGTGCTGGTTTTGGACAAGAGCGAGGCCATGATGCTTCATTCCATCGAATTCTTCGGAAAGCCGGTCGGGGATTATCTTCAGCTGTCGCTCCTGGAAACCGCCCACCTGATGGAGCGGGGGCTGGTCAAGGTGAGGAATGCCAACACCGGCAGGCAGATGTCTGTCAAGAAGTTCAAGGAGGAAGCCAGGAAGGTCCAGTCGGACTTTGACATGCGCTTCGATATCTACAACGACCTCAAGGGTTACGGTGTGCTGGTCAAGACCGGCTTCAAGTACGGCTCACATTTCAGGGCGTACGAGGGGGACCCGGACCACAACCATGCCAAGTTCCTGGTGCATGCACTACCGGAGAACTTCGTGGGCATGTGGGCCGAGATAAGCCGGGCGGTCAGGCTGGCCCATGGCGTGAAGAAGGATATCTTGTTAGCCAGGAAGAAAACAAAGAAGAAGGCGGAGTATTTGAGGCTGAGAAGAGTTAGACCTTAGAGTCTCCTTACCCAATCTTTTCTAACAACCAGTGTGGGATATCATTGATGTGCTAGCTTGGGTCCCAGTGTTAAGGTAGTATGGTGGGGGCTGGAAGGAGGGGAAAAACAGCAATCAATGAGAGTTATTCCATTTTGCTGGCTGGCGGCACGTAATTCCTCAGCATAAGCGAGAGGCTCACCACCGTGACAGAGCTCATGGCCATTGCCAGCCCCGCAAACTCCGGCCTGAAATGAATACCGGCCAGCGGAACAAGAATCCCGGCCGCCACCGGAATAAGCGCCGAGTTGTAGGCGAAGGCCCAGAATAGGTTTTGTTTTATCCTGACCAGCACCTTTCTGCTAAGCTGGATGCCCCCCACCGCATCCAGCAAATCATCCTTCATCAGCACGATATCACCACTCTCGATCGCCACATCGGTCCCGCTACCAATCGCGATGCCGACATCGGCCTGGGCCAGTGCAGGAGCATCGTTGATCCCGTCGCCCACGAAGGCCACCACCTTCCCCTCATCCTGGAGTTTTCTAACCTCGGCGGCCTTGTCGCCTGGTAAAACTTCAGAAAGCACGGTGTCGATCCCTATCTGACTGGCTATCGCCTTTGCGGTCCGCGAGTTGTCACCGGTCACCATCCCGACCTCAAGGCCCATTTTTTTCAGGCTCTGGATGGCCTTGCCAGAGGTTGGTTTGAGAGGGTCGGTGATTGCAACCAGCCCTAGCACAGAGCCGGCCATGGAAACTATGATGACGGTCTTGCCCTGGCTCTCCAATTCCTGCATGGAAGTGCTGACCCCATCATCAAGCGTTATGTTTGACTCGGACATCAGAGCCCTGGTTCCGATTAAAACCTGTTTCCCGTCGATACTGGCTCCCACGCCCTTGCCCCCGAAGGTGTCGAAGTTCCCGGTATCGAGCAGCTGAATACCCCTTTCCTCGGCCTGCTTTACAACCGCACCCGCAAGGGGATGGAGTGAATTCTTCTCGACGTTGGCCGCGATCTTCAGCACATCGTCCTCGGTTCCGGAAATAGCAATTATATCGGTAACCTCCGGCTCTCCCCTGGTCAGCGTGCCGGTCTTG
>JAGLSY010000247.1 GCA_023135545.1 Thermoplasmata archaeon
GCGCTGCCTATCTTTTTCTTGATTTCCTTTGGCGTGTCGGTGGTGTAGATGGCGCTTGAGGATATGGAGGCCGACATTTTGTCTGAACCTGCCAGGCTGGGAAGCATTTTACAATGAATGAGGGCCGGCTTGTAGTAACCTATCTTGTCGGCTATGTCCCTTGCCACCCTGAAATGGGGGTCCTGGTCGATGGCGCACGGTATGAGACATGGAACATTTTTTCCTTTAAGCTCGGAGGGCAGAAAGGCGGTGGCAGCCTGCATGCTGGTGAACCATATACTTCCAATATTCGTGCTGTTGGTGAATCCGAAGACGGCCTTGGTGGTGCTGAATGTAACCCGCTTCGCGACCTTGATGGCTATGTTATACATGGTCTTGGCATACTCGGTATCCAGAAAGATTTTGGTTTTATCCTTATCGAAGCCGAGGGCGATGATGTCCAGCGCGTTTTCATAGGCGAAATTTCTCGTATCTTCGGGCTCCAGTTTAGGGTCGAACATGAATTTCTCATCGTCTGTGAGCTGAAAGTAAAGCTCCAGGCCGAATTTGTCCTGCAAATATTTGGTAAAAACCCAGGGCATCATGTGGCCGAGATGGGTGTGGCCAGACGGTCCCCTGCCGGTGTACAGCACGAACCCGGGCCCCTTTTCATAGGCATCGAGAATCCAGTTCATGTCCCTGTGAGAGTAAAAAATACCGCGCTTGAGCATGGGGTGGAGGTCACCAGTGTGCTTGACGATACGTTTAATCAGGGCATCATCTATTTTGCTGGTGCCAAATTTCTCTGTGAGCTTCTCGTAATCGACATCTCCCTTGACCTCCCAAGGGGTCACGATGAAATCTTCTTCAGTCATTCAATCAGTATGCGTGAAAGGAAGCTGATTATTAAAATTATTGTTTTTTCTTCCTGACACTCCGCAATTCAGACCCACAGACCGGGCATTCCTTCGCCTCTTCATCGAAAAATCTGCCGCATCCCCTACACCGCCAGTGCCAGTTATAAACCTCGGTTATACCCTTCTCCGCCCCGCCCCTATAATCGATACCCAGCACCTTCGCGACATTCTGTATCGAATAGTCGTCGGAGAGAATGGTCGCCCCCAATTCTAGACCGAGGGCCAGTATGTCAATGTCCGTATTTGACAATCTCCCGATATCTCCGGTTTTCTCGGCTGTTTCTCTTATCTTTTCCAGATTTTCCGGCGAGGGCTCCATTGTCTTTATAGAAATATCGGTCAGCAGTTCAAGGTCCCGGGCCAGTTTCCCTCTCATGATCTCATCCTTGACCGACGGAGTCATGTACCATTCGAATTCTCCAGAAAAGGTCATTCCGCTTCTGATGACCGTGGCATCAATCACGTATTTCATTGTTTGTCATTATGGTTAGCAATATCTTAATCTTTTGCATCTGGCACATAATACCGGCCATTAAAAATATTTCATCACAAAAGCCGGTCAATCTCCCTCTGCAGGTCAGCCGCTTTGGTGATGCCCACTTCCCTGAATGCGATATGTCCTTCCTGGTCCACAATGACAATGGTCGGTATGTTGGTAACCTCGTAGCCAGTCTCGGAGGCGACACTGCCGCCATTCCTGAGAACGTCCCAGGTGATTCCTTTGTCGTTCTTGTAATTAGATAACAGATTTTCGCCCTCGTCGTTGTCAACATCAACAGACAATATCACCACATCCGAAGTTGAATATTCGTCTGAAATCGTCTTCAGATATTCAATCTGGGTAGCGCAGGGACTGCACCATGTGGCCATGAAATCTATGATGACGACCTTCCCCCTGAGGCTGGAAAGCTGCAGCAATCCGCCATCATCCACTACTGGCAGGCTGAAATCCGCGGCAAGGGGCAGATTATTGTTATCATCACCGCCATCGTAGGGCTGCTGGCCCTCACCCGAGTTAAGATAAACCAGTGTGGCCAGAGCTACAACAACAGCGACGGCAATGGCTATCAGGATAATTTGGGATTGTTTCATATTTCTCAACTATCTATCTGCGGCTCGGAATTTAAAACTTGTCCCTTCTTAACAATTGACTGGCAAGGCTTGTTGCCATCAAATGCTTTGTAGATATATGCTGTGCTGGTTATTGCCATACCCACCTTCCAGCCCCCCGCCACACTAGGCATTGTTGGAACCCATACTGGTAAACACTGGGACCCCCGTTGGCACGATACAGGCACCATGTTGATTGACATCGGCTCCCACTCTGGCTATTAGAAAAGGTTTATTACCGGAAAGAACCATCCAGTCTCAATGAACAATCTCGACGATATTGCCGAGAAAATCGAGGCCGAGATGGACGAGAAGGATGAGGTGCGGGAGGTAGCTCTAAAATCATCCAGGAGTGTAATCCGTCTCTGCAGCTCTGCCATAAGGATGATTCACAAGGATGTCGAGAAGGCAGCGGAATATCTGGAAGAGGCCCAGGAGGAGCTTCACAGGCTGAGAGGTATAACCAAGGATTTTCCGGCCCTTTTTCATTCCGGTTTTGTGGAAAGCGCCATGCAGGAATATGCAGAGGCTGTGCTCCTCCAGACGATAATAAGCGGCAACACAATCCCGACTCCCGAAAATCTGGGAGTTACCAACGAGGGTTTTCTGCTGGGCATGGGCGATGTTATCGGCGAGGTAAGGCGCCAGGCCGTTGACAACCTGAGGCACGGAAATGTGGATAGAGCCTCCGAATGCCTGGATATCATGGATGAGCTGTACGAGTTCCTCATGAGATTTCACTATCCGAGCAGCATGGTGGCCATAAAGAGAAAGCAGGACATAGCCAGAGGAGTAATCGAAAAGACCAGGGGTGAGGTGGCCGTGGCAATAAGAACTCACTCGCTGGAGAAGAAAATATCTGAAAATAGGTAGGGGCTGTATGACAAATCCAAAATGTATCGTGGTTCAGAATCAAAATCACATAGTCCACAGGTCGGAGACGACCAGTCCCGAGAATCCGGGCAGGATCACCAGGATAATGAGCTTTCTTGAGGGTCGACTCAAGCTGTTCAAATCCGGGGAATACCAGCTGTTGACAGATTTTCCAGATGCAACAGACGACCAGATATTGAAGGTCCATGACGAGGAATACTTCAACTTTGTCAAGCGATTTTGCGAGAACGGGGGCGGCTTCCTGGGCGACAGCACTTACTTTTCCCACTACAGCTTCAGGGCAGCCAAAAGTGCCGCGGGTGGTGCCATCAAGGCGACGGAGATGGTTGCCATGAATGAGGTCCCAACATCCTTTGCCCTGATACGACCTCCCGGTCACCATGCAAGCAAGGACAAGTTCGGCGGCTATTGCATATTCAACAATGTGGCCGTGGCAATAAGGCACCTTCAGGAATCCGGGCTCGCGAAAAAGATAATGATAGTTGACCTTGACGCCCACGCCGGCAATGGCACGATGCGCATATTCTACGAGGATCCGAGTGTTTTGACCCTCTCGGTTCACCGCGACCCTCAGGACTTTTACCCGCACGATGGTTTTTCCCACCAGATAGGCCGGGGTGATGGAAGGGGCTACAACATCAACATGGAGATGCCTGAGGGCAGCGGGGATGACGATTACCTGCTGATCTTTGATAATATAATCAAGCCGGTGTACGATTCCTATTCCCCGGATTTTTTGATAACCCTGGTAGGTTTCGACGCTCACTTCAGTGACCTGCAATCCAACATGCAGCTCACATCCCACGGGTATTATGGCATGATAAGGCTGATCAAGAAAATGAACAACCACAAGCTCCCGGTTATACTCGAAGGAGGGTACACGGCCGAAAACGCCACCCTCGCACACACCATTCTCTGTGCCCTGGCTAACGAATCTCCGCCATATGAAGACGATGTAGACACCTTGAGCAGTTCCATAACAAGATCCAAGAAGACGAGAACCATACTCCATAACAACATTGAAGAGCTCAGGTCATTGCTCGAGGACTACCACGATTTAAAATAATATTTGAAGTAATAATTAATTAATCAACTAATTAATAATTGATATTACCTAAAATATCTAATTGATATATCTATTTTAAATCTAATATAATCTAATGACTAATAGTTGTATATAATAAGTAATTAGAAAAGACCAAGGAATCAATATGATTGTTCAGGCAGGTTTCCCGCCTTCCGGCCCCTCGCCACGTTGAAACTTCCGCCATAGGTGCAAATTATGCCCACCTACCACCCCCCGCCATACAGATCTTCACTGAGACCCACACTGGGAACTACTGGGACCCACGTAGGTTGTTAGCAGAAGTTGATTGGGATATGGCAACGTAGAACACCGCCGTATGCCCATCAGAAAAATTCGATTAGTCGCAGAGTTCTTTCCTCTGCGCATATGGGCATATAGCTTATGGAATGGAAACTTCCAGGCCTGATGCAGATTATCAAATCCTTTAGGGCATGGTAGTTTACACAATCGCAAGGCATATTAACACCGAATCAATTAGCCAATTGATGCAGATTCTGAAAAAGAGGATATGGGTTCATAAAAACGAGATTATAGACAGCCTCGTTATCAAAGACGGCCCCAAGATTAAATTTTATTCTCACACCTACCTGGTCAAGGAAAGGTCGAGGGAATGGAGGCCCTATGTCAAGTGGGACAACTGGGAAGGCCAGCCCCATGTGGACAAGTTCGATGCCAATGAAACCCTCATAGAACAGAAGCCCTGCAGCGAGAAAGGTCTGGAAGAGATAATCAAGCTGGTCAAGATATTTCGTAGGAACCTGATAACCATGGACCTGTCTCAGCTTTAGAGGTTTGGAATATGCTAGTGAAGATAAAAAAATTGAGAATAAGCTCCTTGGTGCTTGAAAAATTGGCCAGGAAACATAGCTCCATGAAAGCTCTGTCTAAAAAAGTCTCCATATCCAAATGCAGTGCCAGTGACGATATGGAAGACCTCGTGGTGTGGAAATACCTGAAGCAGGGAGCCATTCTTGAAGAAGAAATAATCTTTGAAACCCCAGAGCTTTTCGACACTCTCACCCCGAAAAGATTGGAATTGATCGACTATCTTGCGAATAATCAAGCATCTTCTATCAAAAAACTGTCCGAAGCCCTCCACAGAAATTACAAAAACACCTACGACGACCTTCTCGCCCTCGAGACTTTCGACATCATCGAGTTTATCCCATCGGGAAAGAGTAAAATCCCGGTTTGCTCGCTGGTTAGCATTGTTACCGTTTTTGAAGATTAAATTTTATGTTGATTTTCATTTACCTTTCACACCATAATAATAATAAAATATGTACTGGCCGAGTTCATTTACCTTTCACACCATAATAAATTCCAAGCGAAATATATATATGGGGGAATATCATTAACTAAACTACGACATGAGTCATAGAAGGCGAGTTAAATGAAGGCGCGAAAGTATGAAGATGTGGAATTCGTTATAGACCAAAAAGCCGATAATTTTCAGGCAAATATCATTTGGAAGAAAGGGGGCCTTTACCTGTCCCTATCCGGATTATTTTTGACAGATGGGACAACCTGGTACGAGCTGCCGGTCAGAGATTTGGACAATATTTCAATCATCAGGGAGGAGCCGCTTAAGCTGAAGTTCAAGATCCCCTCCTTTGACGTTACCATTTCCGGAGAGCACGCCGAGAGACTGCTCGCCCTCAGGCATTTTCTTCTTCCATACATCTCCGGCAAGAAGCACGAGAACGAGATGAAGGCCCTTTTGAAATTGTGGGCTATCGGGGTTAGGGATATGCACATTCTCAGGAAACTTCTGGGCTTGGACAAGGAAAAAGTTGAAGAACTCATCAAGAAAGCAAGGGCCGAGAAAATCCTGTACGAGAACGGTGACATCGGTCCCAACGGAAACAGCATGCTCACAGACGAGGAGAGAGAATTCCTGGGTCTGGAGGAATAGAATGGGCGATGCTAACGATTTTGGAAGCTTTGCCGAGGCCATAACAGCTCTGGGCACATTGAACAAGCTGGAATCAGCTGTCAGCAGTGCCATAAAAACCTCCAAGGTTCCCCCCAAGGAGATCAGGAAGCTGATGAAATGCTCCACCATCGAGGAAGCCAGCAACACTCCCCTTATTCAATTCATAGAAGTGCTTTTCAAGAAAATAGGCTTGGGCACGCTGAAGCTGTCGCGCAATGACATTTTCAATTATGTATTCACAATGCCCGATTCGGCGGTGTGTCGACTTTACCCCAATGTTTCGAACAAGAAGGTGTGCTATATTATAGCCGAGGCTCTTCAGCAATTCTTCGAAAAGGATCTGGGAATTCCGGGGAACGCGGAGGAGCTGAGATGCGTTAACGAAGGCAATCACGTCTGCGAGTTTTCCATCACCCTGCAGCCACTGGCCGTCTACCAACATGTGCTGGATTCCGAAGACAGGGATATAATAGGGGGCCTGATAAATTCCCAGGATATTCCCACCCTTGCGGAGGCCATGGACCTTCACGATGAGGAGGTCAAATACAGGTTGGAAATACTCCAGAGATATCATATTCTCGATGAGAACTACAAGGTCACCGAGATTGGAGAAACATATAACAAGTACGGGAGGGGCATGCACGAACTGGACAAGGATTTTCCGCCACCATGGAAGGACATGTCCGAGATAAGCCAGGCCATATCTGCCTCGACATCCTTTGCGGAGGCTTTCCTCGAGACCACCACAGGTGAACCAGTGGTCGAAGATGTCAACGACGATGCCATCGTCAACCTTGTCGACGAGGCCAAGAAGAGTTTAAGCTTTGCAGAATTAATTTCAAAATCTACCAAAAAGGAGGATAACACCGATTAGGAGGGTTGAGTAATGGAAAGAATAAAAACAGGAATATTTGGGCTTGATCAGCTGATAGAGGGCGGCATGAGGGACAACTCGGCCGTCGTTATAGTGGGGTCAAGCGGTACCGGAAAAACAACCTTTGGCATACAATTTTTGATGCACGGCATCGAAAATGGTGAGCAGGGCCTTTACGTGACAATGGAGGAATCTCCGGAGCAGATAATGAAGGAAGCCGAGATGATGGGCTGGAACATGA
>JAGLSY010000248.1 GCA_023135545.1 Thermoplasmata archaeon
AAGAAGATGATAGAGGAGAAACTGCCCCAGCTGGTAAAGGCAAGGAGCGACTACGACATAAGAACCAGGGTCGTCATAGACCCCATGACCCCGGTCATATGGGCCACGGAAGACAAGCTCTTGCAGCGTGAACTGATAGGAAAGCTCTTCTACACCCTTAAAGAACTGGGGGTTGTCATGGCGACGGTCGAGGAGCACTCCCGGCCCGGAGAGATGATAGGTGAGGACGTTCTTTTGCCAGTGTATCTGGCAGATGGCGCCATAACCCTTGAGTACTACCCAATTGGCGGAGCCTTCAACCGTACGTTGAAGATTGTGAAGATGAGGGGGACCCACCACGGCGAGGGCGTGTATCCGTACATCTTTGCCAGGGGTGCGGGAGTAATAGTCAGATCATCACCGGCCGAGGGAGCCAGAGCCGAGGATGGCAAGAGCTACGACGAGGTCTTTGACGAGGCGATAAAAACAGCCGAGTTCATCAAGGCCCCGGCATATGTCATGGAGAAGCTCAAGACCATGAAAGCCGGGTGGACATATGACTATTCTCCGGAAGAGGTATTGCAGGTTATCTTCGACTCGTATGACCTGAAATAGGTTCCTGATTGAGGTGCTCACATGGTTGCGCAGAAGAACATTGACAAGAGAATGGAAGCCAAAACCGTGGTCCAGTTAAAGCATATGCTGGAGATGGAACTCAATCAGATAAAGGATGAGAACAAGATAGATATTTTGATGTTCATGGGTGTAGACGGGCGGGTTTTCTCGTCCATAATTCCACCGATACTGGATGCACCCCAGTTCAGGCTTCTCAACCATGTCAAGATGAACCTGATTCACATATGCAGCCAGCTTACAGCAGGGAACATGAAGATAAGTATTCAGCAGTTCAGTTTCGGCACGGTAATAATCTCCGGAGTGGGAGATAACGCATTTATTGTCACCCTCTTCGTCGAATCACCGAACATCGCAGAGGTGGGAACAGTTACCAACAATCTTATCAGGGGAAGCAAGGTCCTGCATCACCTATTCCAGCTGAAGCCGATAACCGAGGAATATCTGAAGGATTATGACAAGGATGTAAGCACCGAGCTGTCTGAATTGACAAGGCGTTTGTTCGTGGAGAAATTTGACGAAACCAGGGAATACAAACGCAACATGGAATTGCTCAGCTTCCTCAAGAAAAAAATAAGCAGCGTGGTTGGGATAGGGGTTGTTGACGAGGTAATTACCCTATCAATGAACGAGCTGGGTGTCACAGCGGCTTACATGAACAACAAGCAATGGATAACGTTCACCGAGATGGCCATCAACAACCACATAAGAAAATCTGCCGGCGATATTGTCGCTGATGAATGTATGAAAAATTGGATTCCCGAGGTCGAAAGAAAATTGAAGTCCTTTGTTTGATAAGGTGAAGGGATGGCCAAAGCAACAAAAGGGAAGGGAAAGAAGAAATCAAAGGGGCAGAAGAAAGAACCCTCCGTGACCCCCGCTGATAAGAAACCCAAGTCCCCTCCACAGAAAAAGAAGGTCAAGGCCAAATTCGAGTGCCAGTACTGCGGCAAAGTGGTGAATAACGCGCACAATCTCAAGGTTCACGAGGTTCATTGTAAGTCCAAGGAAGAGGAGAAGGAAAAGAAGGCCGAGTCCAAGGAGATAGAATCCGCGGTTCGGAAACTCAAAGACGAGTTCGAGGACCAGACGGAACTTATCCAGAAGGAAGCATCGGAGAGAGAGGACGGGCTCAGGCAGGAACTGGAGGAATTGAAGGACATTCTCAGAATGGAGATTCAGAGAGGACATCATTTTCCATCACACGAGGCTGAAAAGAAGCCGGAGCCAGAACCCGCAACAGATGCGGAACAGCCCATTTCCCAGCCACCAGCCGCCGAACCCGCCCAAGACCCAGAATCGACTCCCCAGATAACCGCAGCGCTACCAGTTGAAATCGAACAGCCAGCACCGACGCAGGTAGATATGCCGATTACACAACCGGAGCCGGAACCGGCCCCACCCCCATCACCCCCCCAGGACGAACCGGAGATGCAGCCAGCAGTTGAATCGCCAGTTAGCGCTCACTCAAGTCTTCAACCTAGTGCCCCCTCAAGTCCTCAACTTAGTGAAATTCCCGAACAACCGATTTCTGAAGCCGAAGCCATGGATCCCCCGTCACTTCAAATATCCCGCGAGCAGGTGGCAGAGATTCTGAAAGAAGAGATTGAGAAGATGGGACCAGGCCCGGGCATGACACCAGACACGATGCCAAGCGATATCATTGACAGGCTGGAAAGCCTCGACATGAAACTGAAAAATCTTTCTTCAGACGTTTCCAGAATGAATACCCAGTCTGATAAGCTTAAGGATGAAATAATCAAGATAATCGATGATAGGTTTGCCATCATAAATCCCAAGAGAATCAACAGGGAAATGGAAAAGATGTCAGAAAGGATATTTGACGTAATGGACGAGGTCGGCTTCGGTGAGAGCCTCAACGTATCAAAGATACCGCCGAACATACTTGAAATAGTTTACAAGGCCACACTGGAGGACCTGGTAAAGGAAATGAACAATGTTCTCGGCCAGCAGGATGCAGAGAGAAAGATAA
>JAGLSY010000249.1 GCA_023135545.1 Thermoplasmata archaeon
TGGCCTCATCAGATCGCACGATGAACAGTTCCGTGTATGCTCTAGCCATGCTGTTGAATGGGTCCGAAGCATCGAAGGCAGAGAAGATCCAGCTATTACAATATGTGGATGCGACAGGGCATGTGTTCAAATTTGCAAACAGCTCTGAATGTTCTCTCAATCTACCCCAGATAGGCATGCCTTCCCAATAGAGCCTGAAACGCTCATCCTCAACAGCTCCGTCATGGTTTTTGACCCTTTCCTCCAACTCCACCAGCAATGTCTTGTAATAATCAACCGCTTGCTGAGTTCCTCTCAAAACCACTGCCGGTCCCATCTGTATCGTTCCGTCAAAGAAAGTCAGTGGGGCAGGTGTGGCTGCAGCCGTGTCCAGCACCTTCTTCCATAGGTCAGAACACTCCCTGGAAAGTCCAACCACTCTTTTCAGTTCATTCATATCGAATGCGTTGCCGGAGATCTTTTCCAATGGCTCGGTCAATTCCTCCATCTGTTGTGCTATCGATCGAACATGTGCTTCTGTAACATCATTGACACCCCTGTGCGTATGGACACCGAACAGAGGGGCATCGTACTCATTGGCGAACCATCCGAACCAGTCCTGAACATCCCTGCATTGGTTTGTATTGAACACAAGCACATCAGGTTTCGGTATGGTCTCGATCCCCTCATATGCACGAGACAGGGGAGTGATCTTCTGTAAATACGCGCCGACATCGGCAGTCAGATATGAACATATCTCCGGTGAATAGCCTACTGCATTGGCATAGGGAATAAGATCCGTAGCCATTCTTGTGGCACCCAATATCGCAGAGTGGTTTTCCGGGAAATAAACGTAAAAACCCATGCTCCTCAGGATCTCGGCAGGGCCCACGCTCGAACACCAGGCAACCTTCTTATCATTACTTTTTGCAGCTGAATCCAGCTCATAAAAATAATCTGCCATGATCTTTTTCATTTCCTTTGTTGCCATGATCTTCTTACGAGTTGATTTTTTTACTTCAGACATATATAACCTCCCCATGCTCAAGTTGTACAATAGGTATCCACTCCAAATAGACGGAACATATTAATTTTTTGCGCTTTAGTGCAATGGGTCGAGAACCCATGGTCTTTAGGCCAGGGATGAATCGACCAGCCACTAACAAGAACACCGCCGTATGCTCATCATTATCATTTGACCGAACTCGAAGCTGGACAAAGCTTCGAGAGTTCGAGCATATGGCCTATATTTGTAAACATACATACCTGAAGGGATTGGTAGTTTACAGGGCGTCAAGAGTATAATGATAATAAATGAGTACGAAAATAATAAAAGTCTCTAAACTTATCCAGGCGGTATGGTTGAAATCATGTCCATATCTGGCTCAAAATGACGATGTAACCAGATGTTGTTATACTGGTATACCAGTCGAATTGCGTGGTAACGATATTATGTAACATAACTTGTATGCCATGACACTAGATGTGGAATCTTACCTTAAAGCCCTCAATTTAGCCTCAGCAACTTTATATATTACGAATTTCATTCTATTTTTGTATTGAAATGAGAGAGAAGGAGAGAAAAACATGAAAAGTAAGGGCAATTCATATGCACGTGGGTTTAAGGAGGGTAGGAATTTTTGTAGCATGAAACGCGGTCTGAGTTTTATATTGGTAGCCAGCATGGTGTTGACATCGTTTACCTGGGCGGCTGACACGGCATCTGCCGAAGATGCGACTCTTGCCACCGCACCCATCATCGTCTCCTATGATTTTCCCGAACCAATCATCCAGAAATCCGGAAAATACGATAGGATAACAATGGGGAATTTACGCAACTTTGCCGATCCTGGTGCGCCGATGCTTCCTGTGAAAGGCGCGAAGATACTGCTGCCGCAAGGGAGAACACTGGACACCATCAACGTGACAGGGGACGGGATTACATTAACCGGAACATATAACATATATCCTGGGCAGGAATCCGTTTCATTGAGGGAAATTCCGGAATTCACCGAGCCCAATGCAACGATCTACAGTTCCTTTGATCCATACCCAGGCAGATTATACGATTATGTTTCTATCCAAGGATTCCGCGGCTACCCTATACTTATCCTGAGCCTGTCTCCTGTGCAATACGTACCAGCGACTGGGACGATATCATACTATGAGCATTTGACCGTAAACATAACCACAAAACCAACAGCCACACCCAACCACGGGTATAGAGGGCTACGGAAGGACCATGCTGCTGTCATGAAGATGGTGGACAACCCCGACACGACCAACACTTATTTAGACACTCTGGCGGCCGGCTCGACTGAAGATGTTTATGAATATGTAATAATAACGAATGATACTCTAGCGCCGTCTTTTCAAGTATTGTGCGACTGGAAGAGCAGCAGAGCCGCATACGGACTGGAGGGCATCAACGCGACGGTCGTCACCGTAGACTCCATAACGACCAACTCCAGCAATTGGATAATAGGCGACTCCATTCATAATGATACACAAGGCCAGATACACAAGTTCATATGGAATGTATACAACAACTGGTCGATATGTTACGTGCTGTTGGGAGGCGATGTGGAATGTGTTCCCCACAGAGTGTTGCTATGGGGGGGCCAGGTCTCAGACCTCTATTATGGAGGATTATGTAACGATACAGGCACATTTGTAAACTGGGACGACGACGGCGATGGGATATACGGTGAGAGAACATCTACTATAGATGATGAAGCGGATTACTACGCTGAAGTTTATATAGGAAGGGCGACGGTCGACACGCCTGAACAGGCGATGAACTTCATTAACAAGACCATCGCATACGAGAACAAGAGTACCGCGTCCAGCTTCGACAAGGCACTGATGGTCGGGTACAAATTAATTGACCACTTATCATATGTCAACGGGCCTCACTGGGGCGGGGATATCAACGATATTATTATAGACGAATATCTGCCGCCGAACATCAACGTGTTTCCTTTGTACCACAGGGACAATACCACACCGATGTTCGTCAACGGCGTTTATCAATATAACGAGCTTATGGACAAGTTGAACGAGAGCGGTATGCACATTGTCAACCATTACGGCCACGGTTGGTGGGACGGATACTATAATGAGCTGAATGAGTACGTGCTCTCTGCACAAGACATATACAACAATCTCACGAACAACGAATCCCTCTTTTTGATATATAGTATAAGTTGCGACAGTAATGATTTCTTTGAGAGCGACAGTATCTCCGAGAATTTCATCGCGCACAAGTACGGCGCGTTCGCGTACATCGGGAACACCCAGGGAGGCATGTATCCAGGTATGTTTATATTCGATGAGGAGTTCTTCAACATGGTCTATAAAAACAATTATACACATATCGGAGAGGCGTTGCAAAGGTCCAAGGAAGTGTTCGTATCCGAGATTGGGATGCCTTCAATCCGAGATACTTACTTTCTTCTCAACCTCCTGGGCGATCCTGAAACGCAACTTCACATCGAAACACCGAATCCAGAGATTGACATCGTCGCGAGAGACCCAGACCATCTGGGCAGATATCCGAGGCTCAGCAATGGCGAGACCTGGATCAATATCACCTCCGACAAGAACCTGAGCGCGGTTTCGGCGAACGTGACATTGCCGAGCGGCACGAGCGAGTCATTAATTCTAACCGGCCAGGGGATGCTCTGGAACGGCACATTTACAGTAAGTTCCAACGGCGTGCACATCGTCGATGTCAACGGGACAAGCGAGGACGGGAACACGAGCCACGGCTACTGCTCGTTCATCGGCGACATAAAACCCCCGAACATCACGGTTGACGCGTCGCCCGACCCGTGCAGCGGCAGCATGTTAATCAGGGTGTACACTCCCGACCTGCCGGACTCGAAGGTACTCCACGACGACCTCACGCCGCCTGTCGTGAACCTCACGCTACCAGACGGGACATCGCAGAGCATCGAGATGTCGACATCGAGCATAGATGTTATCGGCACCAGGGGGGTGTGGAAGGCAAGATACACAGTCCCACAGGACGGAACCTACAATCTCAATGTGTCTGTCACGGATCTTGCGGGAAATCCCGCGGAAGCGAACATGTCGTTCGAGGGGGATGTTGCATCACCAACACTGGAAGTCAACGTCACCTTGAGCCCAGAGGACAGGCTCGCCGAATTCTCGATAAATTCCAGTGAGGAATCTTACCCAGGCTGGAGAGGCGAACAGATGCTCACCTCCATGGAACATCAGATAGGAGTACCTTATGGACAGCATAGTGTGAGACTCACGATCGACCAGAATGACGACCTGAACATGATCTGGTCGGACGACAGGAACGGCGAGTACAACCTGTTCTATAAAAAGACAGACAGTAGCGGCAATGTACTGATCAGCGACAAGAGGCTCACGACACACGCAACGAGCTATCTCGCGACGGTTGCGGATTCCCAGGAAAATATCCATATACTCTATCGGACCACAATCGATGAATATACATATTATAAAAAGTTGGACAGATACGGAAACACTATCTGCACCAAGCAGTTGCCAGGCGAGCTAAACCTTAATTTTCTGTCCGCGGCTGTTGATTCACTTGACAACATTCACGTTGTCGGAACGTGTGGCAATATAAATTACCTAAGACTAGATCAGGTGGGTAATGTGATTGTGAACTACACACAGTTAACCACAAGTTGGGGTCATGTTTCTCCAAACATCGCGGTCGATTCCAACAATAATCTACACATCATCTGGGTCAAATCCTTCCTTTATTACACGAAACTCAATGGAAACTGGACACCTCCAGTGCCCGGCGATCCGGGGGACGACAGTGATCCCACTTTCACATTGATCGACGACCTGAAGATGACCTTCGAGCCGACTGCCGGGAATCCAGTGGTTGCCGTGGATTCAATGAATTGCATTCATATTTCCTGGATAGACAATAGAGATGGGTATTCTCTGCCCTATTATCGGAAGATCGACAATAACGGGAATACGCTTGTCAACGACACCAAACTCGCGGAGATGGAACTGTTCTATGGGTGCCCACTGGAAGGTAACAACATAGCTCTGGCAGTAGATTCCAAGGACAATCTCCATATTTCCTGGTGTGAATATGCAAGCTTTATTTTCCTCTACGATTTATTCTACCTAAAGCTGGACAATCTCGGCAACAGGATGGGCGCACCCATGAAGTTGAACAAGGTGGCTATGGGTGACCTAACCAGACCAAATATCGCGGTTGACAGCTACGATAACGTGCATCTTGCCTGGCCCGACAGTTCGCTCAGTCCTTTCGCGGCCAGTTCCATTCACTACAGGAAATATGCAACCTCGCCGACCGCCAAAATCACCCTGCCGAGCAACACGACAAGGACAGTGCCGCTGTCCGGTAGCGGGAAGAACTGGTCTTTCTCTTATCCTATGACGATGGACGGCGTGTATGAAGTAGATATACGCTGCCCGGACGCCGCGGGCAATACCGGCACGTGGTCCGGCCTGTTCGGCGTGGAGACGTACGCCCAGAGCGGCAGCAGGACAGAGGAAATAAAAATCCAGAAAAGCGGTGTGCTGGGAATGAGCATGGAACTCATCGGGGCCGGCGGTCTGGATGCTGCGAACCTGACATTGTTGACCAAAAGCGAATCAGACAATATCCAGCCGGTCTGGAGCCCGGACGGCTCCAAGATGGTTTTCGCATCGAACCGTTCTGGAAATTACGACATCTGGACGATGAATTCCGACGGCAGCAGTCCGAGGCAATTGACAACGAACGTGAGCCTCGACCATCAACCCGCCTGGAGCCCAGACGGCAGGAAAATCGCTTTTACATCGAATCGCTCTGGCGACAACCACGACATCTGGGTCATGAACTTTGACGGCTCCAACCAGATGAGGCTCACAACCAGTTCTTTTACAGATCAACATCCATCGTGGAGCCCTGACAGCAAGGAATTGGTGTTCGCCTCCGACCGAACCGGAAATTACGACATCTGGAATATCCAGAACGTGCTGGCCGTGATAAACGGGAGCGAGGCTCTGAGCTTGATTCGGTTGAACAATAACCTCTCGGCCGAGACGCAGCCCTCATGGTCGCCGGACGGCACGAAGATCACATACGTCTCGGACGACAAGGGCAGTGAAGACATCTGGGTCATGGACTCGGACGGCGCGAACCAGGTCCCGCTGACAACGGACATCTCCGCAGACACGAACGCGTCGTGGACCCTGGACTCGACAAAGCTCATGTTCGAATCCGACAGGTCAGGAAACCGGGACATCTGGGAGATGAACATCGACGGCTCCAACAAGATCCAGTTGACAGCCACAACGCACAATGAAACGCACCCGCATACGGGTCCGGACGGCACGAAGTTCCTCTTCGCATCTGACAAATACGGTGACTGGAGCATATTCACGATTAACGCCGAGGGCACGAGCGAGATGCACCTCACCACCCAAACCGGCATAGACCAAAACTCGGACTGGAAGAAGGACGGGAGCAAGGTGGCGTATGCGTCTGATGCATCCGGGTTATCTCTTGACATTTGGCAGATGAATCCAGATGGAACAGGAAAAACCAGGATAACAACCGACGATTTCTATGCAGAGGACGATCCCTCCTGGTCCCCAGACGGCACGAAGATAGCGTATATGGGTGAAAGTGCCTTCGGAACAGATATTTGGTACACTGATTTCGGTGTCACAATTCGTTTAACCACCGACCCCGCCTTCGACGGCCAGCCAGCCTGGTCGCCGGACGGGACAAGGATCGCCTTCACATCCGAACGCTCGGGCAACCGAGACGTCTGGGTAATGAATTCTGACGGCACAGCCCAAACCCAACTGACCACTGACACAGCTGCCGACGAATACCCCTGCTGGTCGCCTAATAACTCCAAAATCGCCTTCGCCTCCGACCGTTCAGGCAGTTGGGACATCTGGATTATGGACGCTGACGGTTCCAACGAGGTCCAACTGACGGACGATGTCTATATCGACACCATGCCGTCATGGAGCAATGATTCTCAATGGATTTCTTATTCGTCTGAAAGAGATGGAAACAAGGACATCTACATGGTCGATGTGTTCAATTTGACTACAGTTAGAATGACAACAGATGCCGCGCCAGACCTGGCCTCCTCCTGGACGCCGTATCAGACATCTGGCACAAAGAGGACATTTACATCAACATCTGCCGGCAACAACGATGTCTGGCTCCTTGAGAGCTATCCAATCAATCCGAAATTGGATGTGTGCGATGACGGAACAGACGACTGGAACTATTCCAAGGAATATTTCCTCAACCAGACAACTTCGGATTTCTCAGCTAAAGTCAATGATTATATCGCCAACAAAACACCTGACGCACTCGGTTACGTGGATGTTCCGCTGACCTTCAGTTCGGATTCCCCTGGCCTATTATTCTTCACGGCTGACATCATACCTGCAAGGAGGTCTGAGGAAACCATGCTGACCTCGTACCCGTCCAACGGCACGAGGCCGAAGATAGCCGTGGATGAGAACAACAACACACTCCACACGGTCTGGATTGACAACATAAACGGTTTCAACCAGATATTCTACAAGAACAGCACTGACAGTGGGAATACTTGGAGTTCTGGAGTAAATCTTACGAACGACTCGCACAACCCCCGTTATATAGATTTCGCCTGTGACGGCGACAATCTGGCTATAGTGTGGGAAGATTATTTCCTTGGTGATTATCCGAGAGCATATTTGATATACAGCGAAGACAGCGGCGGGAATTGGACAGAACCGTATTTACTCAAAGGAACAACAGCATTTTGCGGTTCCGGCATACCTGCGGTTGATGTGCAAGGGAATGAAACATTCATTGCATACATGCACTGGGCCCCGTGGGGTCCTGATTTCTATTTAACGATGAGAGTCACGTGGTCTGGAGGGACTGGATTTGAGGAGATAATATTCAGGAGTCCAATTACTGGCTCTGAGTTTGCAGGAATCCCGGATATAGCAGTCGAAGGCAGTGATATTCATGTGATTATAGCTGACACAGACCCCAGATGGCCCAACATCTATCACTGGTATAGCATTGATGGCGGCGGCAACTGGAGCGACTTCGAGACAGTCACGAGTTATTATGGTTCTATGGTTCCTGGGTGCATCAGTCTTGCTGCAAGAGCCGACAAATTATTTCTTGTGTGGAGTGATAATCGAAGTGGATACTATGAGATATATTACAAAGAAAAAGGAAATAGCGGCTGGGGTGATGATACACGCTTGACTTTCACAAATGCTGACTCACTGTATCCAGAGCTGGCTCTGAACCCGCTTATCAACGTGACCGAGATCATAAATGAGACAGTGTACGGCCCCTCGGTCGGAGACGGTGTCAGCGATGATGTATTCTCACTGGGCTATCAGAATATAATCGATTGCACCATGTGGATAAACGAGACAGACGGGCTTGGAAATTCAATAGCGTGGTGGAAAATGACAGAAGGCGCGGACTATATCCTGGATCATACCACAGGAGAGGTAACCATGCAGTGGGACATGTGGGCCGACTGGTACGTCCACGCATGGCTCAATCACTCGCTCGATCCACTAAACAGGCTCCACATAGTCTGGCAGGACGAAAGAGACGGAAACGAGGAAATCTATTACAGAAAGATGGACAATCAAACAAATACTATCATCAACGACACCAGGCTATCTGTAAATCCTGCAAGGTCGTGCTGTCCGTCATTGGCGATAGACAAGGACGGCAGAACTCATGTCGTCTGGCAGGACGACAGGAACGGTCCATGGCGAATCTACTATGCCAATAATTATGTGCCTGGAATCAGTACGAGCAGTTCTGATTTCTCAAGCTCGCCCGTTACATTGAGCGGCGGCGATAATGCAACGTTCAGTGCAAAGATATGGAACAACGGCCTTGTTGCGGCAACCGATGTGAACGTTAGATTCTACGTTTATTCTACTGAAACACTGGTTGGCAGTGTTCTCATCCCGGAAATACCAGCAAAATCGTTTGTGACCGCCTCCGTGCCGTGGGTCGCAATACCTGGGAACCATACGATAAGAGTCGTTGTCGATTACAACGATGTAACCCATGACGGATACATAGCCGAAGCCTCTATTCCAATTTATGTAAACTATAAGCCAGTGCCAGTTATCGAAGTGTATCAGGAAATCGAACTCACATTGAAAGTAACAGGCAGGAAAGGCAACACAGTTACTTTGCAAATCTATGAAAACAGTATCTTAATCAATGAAATCTCATTGACAAGAACGCCGGGTGAACCAGATACATTGACAGTTTATCTTAACAAGTATTTGAGCCAAAATTACGAAATTGTCCTTGTATATAATGCACCTTACGGAGACCAAAATCCAACATGGTTAACATTTAAATCTAGTGATAAAGAGGAAGTATTTTTTATTGATTTCGATTCTAATGTTGGTGCCCATCAGGAAATTATAGTAGATGCTGACCTGCTGGAATCTGTTGTCCAAGGCAATAGTCAATTCTACTTCGATGGCTTTAGCTCTTATGACATTGATGGAGAGATTATATCGTTTGACTGGAACTTCGGTGACAACACAACTGGAACTGGTGAGGTAGTAGACCATACCTATTTGGAAGTAGGGACATACACAGTGGCATTAACAGTTACAGACAACGAAGGTGCAATAGCAATGACCACGAGAGAGGTGGTAGTAAGTTGAGGATGGAATGATGGGAAAAAAGGTCGTTCTGATACTGGTATTGATGCTAGTTGTCTGTCTCCTTCCTATTGACAATACGCCAATCGATAAATCGGCTGGGGCAGAACCCGAGCTAGCAGTTCCCCTAATCTCACCCACTTTCGTCGGCGAAATCCAAATAACCACCGATCTAAATGGACAATCTATGCCAAATATCTGGAAAGATATAATCGCTTGGAGGGATACTAGAAGTGGAGTAAGCTTTGACATTTATGGATATAATCTCTTGAACGATACAGAGTTTGCAATTTGCACAGATCCATTAGATCAGCTGGGACCCATAGCAATATCAGAAGAATTCATTATTTGGAATGATATCAGAAACGGTGGTGGTAACTCTGATATATACGGGTACAATTTAACTAACACTACAGAATTTCCGCTAGTAACTGATCCACTTAATCAGGGAAATGCAGATATTTTTGAAGATATAGTTGTGTATGTGGACGTTTCAAGCGGCAATGCAGATATACATCTCTACAACTTATCGAACGGCACAAATTGTCCATTAACTACACACCTAGCTAATCAAAGTGAGCCGGCAATCTACGGCGACATAGTAGTATATCGAGACGATAGGAACGAGGCAACTACTGGCTATGACATCTACGCCTACAACATCTCCAACGGCACTGAGTTTCCTGTGTGCGTGCTTCCCGAGACGCAGGACAGGCCAAAGATTTGGGGGGACATGATTGTCTGGGAGGACGGGAGATGGAGCAACTTCGGGCCGTTTCCTGGTAACTGGGAGATATTTGGATACGACCTAAAAACAGGACAAGAAATACAGATTACGGACAACACTACTGACATTGCAGAAATGCTCCCCGACATATGGGGGCAAAGAGTTGTGTGGAGTGATTATCTGGCAGGGTTGAATATTAGGGCATATTGTTTCTGGAATGATACGAGCTTTCCTATTATTATCAACTCATCAAGAGAAGGGGGCAACCCTGCAATATATGGCAATAAAATAGTATATGCTGCAAATAGAACAGATAAACCAGATGCTGACATCTACATGTATGTCCTCCCGAGCGAGCCTCCGATACCGAAGGTAAGTTCGCCAGAAGATGGGGCGGTGTTCAATTCCACGGACATTATCGACTTTGACGCCTCTGGCACTATTGACTGGGACGGGGATGTGCTGAGTTATTGGTGGGAGTCCAATCTGTGTGGTTCCATTGGGAGCGGTGCGAAGTTCTCAAGAACATTGCCATACGGTTATCACACGATAAGATTATGGGTGAACGACAGCCATGGGAACAATGTATCTGCTGGTGTGTTTAATGTGGATTGCAGAGGTGGCGCTATGCCACCAGAGTTTGTTGGTAAAGTACAGATTACTACTAACACAAGTGGGCAATCGGATCCAGACATCTGGGGAGACATAATTGTTTGGGAGGATTGGAGAAATGGGAATAAAGACATATACGCCTACAATATTTCTAATGGGACTGAATTTGCCGTATGTACAGCACTAGCCTATCAAGATAACCCAACAGTCCATGGCAATATAATTGTATGGCGTGATGCAAGAAACGATGATGGAGACATATATGCCTATAACCTTTCATCTGAAATAGAAACTAGAATAACAACAGACAGCTCATTTCAGGGTTCTCCTGCAATCTACGAAGATAAAATTGTTTGGCATGATGATAGGAATGGAAATAAAGACATTTACATCTACAGCCTATTAAATGATACAAAATGGCAATTAACTAACCACCTAGCCAACCAAACCTTTCCTGCAATCTACGGCGATATCGTAGTGTATCAGGACGACAGAAACGATGCTACAACCGGCTACGACATCTACGCCTACAACATCTCCAACGGCACTGAGTTTCCGGTGTGCGTGCTTCCAGAAACCCAGGACAGGCCGAAAATATGGGGCGACATGATTATTTGGGAGGACGGGAGGGGGACTTTTCCCGGGCCTTTTCCCAACAATTGGGACATCTTTGGGTATTATATTTCCAATGGCACCGAGATTCAAATAACCACCGATATTGAGAGGCAGATGCTCCCCGACATATGGGGGCAAAGAGTGGTCTGGGAGGACGGGAGAAAGGGACCTGCTAGCGATTTAGACATATGGGCGTACTGCTTCTGGAATTATACTGAGTTTCAGATTACTACAAACGATTCTGGCCAATCCAACCCAGCAATTTACGGCAATAAAATCGTGTATTCTGATGGCAGGAATGGAAATGGAGACATCTACATGTACGTCCTCCCTAGCGAGCCTCCGATACCGAAGATAGATTCACCAGAGGAAAGCGATGTATTTGATTCCACAGACAGCATCTATTTCGACTGCCATAACAGTTCGGATTTGGACGGAGATGTTCTATCGTTTTACTGGGAATCGAATATTACTGGCTGTATCGGCCAGGGCTCTCGGCTTACATCGTCTTTGGCCTTCGGGAATCACGAAATAACTCTTTGGGTGAATGATGGTCATGGGAATAATGAATCTGCGATTGTGAACATCACGGTCAACAATATGTCACCGACGGCTGTGATAGACTCGCCCGAGGAAAACGATGTGTTCAACTCGGTTGATAATATCTATTTCGACGGTTATAATAGTTCAGACCCAGATGATGATATATTGTCTTTCTATTGGGAATCTAATTTGACTGGCAGTATTGGTTTCACTTCCAGATTTACTACATATTTGCCCTATGGAGAACATCAGATAACCTTGTGGGTCGATGACGGCAATGGGCATAATGTATCTGCAGTTGTCAACATTACGGTAGAGAACTCGCCTCCGATGGCTGTGATAGACTCGCCCGATGAATTTGCCTCGTATGAATCCACAGATACAATCTATTTTGATGGTTATAATAGCTCTGACCCAGATGATGATATTCTGACATTCTGCTGGGAGGCCAATGTTACTGGCTACCTGAGTAATGAATCAAGGTTCAATGCAACATTACCAAAAGGAAAGCATCAGATAACATTGTGGGTGAACGACAGCCACGGGCATAATGTTTCTACGAGCGTGAACATAAACGTGGATAATGTAGCTCCACCGATGACCACGCCAGTATCGCCAGATAACAATACCTGGATAAACTTCACTACGCCAACATTGGTTTGCAATTCTGTTATTGATTACGATGGCGATACGGTCTATTATCGGTTTGCGATATCGACCTTGCCGGATGAGACAGGCACTGTTATTTACAGCGGTTGGCAGACCGACACATCCTGGACTCCGATATTGTCGAATGGGACATGGTATTGGCGAGCATATACGAACGATTTGTATTTGACAACTAACCCAGATTGGTATCGTGTCGTAAATGTTCATGTTACGGGGCCAGTAATTGTTCACACGCCGATAGAGGAGGCGAATGTTGGCGATGAGATTACAGTTACGGCAATAGTTACGGATGATGTGGGAGTAGATGCTGTTCAGTTACATTACCAGGATGTTGGGAACACGACATACACGAGTATCGAGATGAACCCTACGGGTAATGCGAACGAATACTCTGCTATAATTCCGGCACAGGGTGAGAACGGCGTTGTTCATTATTACATCTGGGTGAACGATACGAACAACAATATCGCTACAACGCAAGAATTCACTGTTTTGATTACTGGCGATATTGTGCTACCAGAGGTTTTATTTGTGGAGCCAACTGGGACAAATGTCTCGGTTGCGACAGGCATAAGTATTGTTTTCAGTGAGCCTATGAATATGACCACCGTCCAAGAAGCGATTACAATCATACCTAACGTTACAATATCAGAGTATATCTGGAGCAGCAACAATCGAACATTGACTGTTATCTTCTCTGCGAATCTCTCCTATAACACGACCTACAACATCACCATTGGGACCAGGGCAGTGGATGTGGCTGGTAATGGCTTAGTGTCTGTCCATAATTGGGAGTTCACAACCAGAGAAAAACCGCTGGAAATAGGCCATCATGATGATGGAATAGGCAACTATTGGTTGATTGTTCTGTTGATTGTCATCGTGCTTATTGTCACCCTGCAGTTATTACGGAGAAAACAACCTGAAGATGAGGATATCGAGAAGGGTGACACCGAAATGGAGGTGTCTGAATGAGAAGAAGCTACTATCTTTTCCTTAGATGCACGAGCGATGGCACCCCAGCTACCATACATACATCTCAAATAAAATTCTCTGGATTCACAATAACTGGGACAATCTCACACACTTCTATAAGAACTCCCTGATCCCAAAGACCAACAACAATATCGAACAACATTTTGCCAACACAAACCCCAAGATTGTAAAACGCACATTCAAAACCCTCTATCCTCGCAGCTCCCCCTCACTACGAAAATAATAAAAGTCTCTAAACTTATCCAGGCGGTATGGTTGAAATCATGTCCATGGATAA
>JAGLSY010000025.1 GCA_023135545.1 Thermoplasmata archaeon
AGATGCACCCAAATTGCCGAAACAGCCCGAGGAATCGGAGAGCCAGGGCATTTCAACGACCTCATGCTCTACAGCGATGCCCAGGATATCCTCATGGAAACCGATGTTCTCAGCTACAAATCCGAGAAAATCGGGGAGATCGCTGTCAGATGGGGAATATCCATGGAGACGGCCATTGAGGATATCAAGGCAAGGGCCAGATACCGTCTGGAAATGGTGGATTATGCCAGGGAAAATGATAAACCACAGCTTCTCGGAATTGAATGGGCTTCCCGGGCCAACAACAAATTTTGGGCTCTGAGGGAAGTGGCCATCAACGAGGGTGATTTGAATTTTGACATGATACTGGAACAATGGAGGAAATGGTTCCTGGAGAGTGCAAGGTATGCCTGATGAGAAGGGACTGGAAAGGGAATTATCACCCTACGGAACCTGGTATGTTTCCATGGCCAGGAAGGTACTGGCTGCCGCAGGTCCGGGCGAGGAGCAGAAAGAGAAGAAGCGAGAGGCTCTGAAAAAGGCGTACGAGGCGTGCGAAAAGGAAGCCAACCAGGCATATGAAAAGGTCAACGAGATGGGCATCCGGTGGGGAGAGCATTCCAGGCAGGAAAGGGCCGCCGAAGCCAAATACAAGGAGGCCAGGAAGAGGCTGGAAAAGGCCGAGGCAGTTTACAAGCAGGAGAAGTTCCATGCGGCCGCGGATTTTTTGAGCTGGGACCTTGACGAGTTCGATGTGCTGGCCTTCAGCCAGATAATGACCTTGCTCGCCTTTGCAATAAACGCCATCCTGACCATTCCCATATTCCTGCTCTATGGACCCTCCTCCTTGATGTACACCATCCCCTTCGTTTTCATTCTCCCGCTGGCGGTACTGGCTTTCTTTGCCACCTATCCGGAGAGCCTGGCCCAGAGGGTGAGGGTCCAGAGCCTGGGCAGAGCCCCGGAGGCCATCAATTATATGATCATGTCCATGAGGCTGAGCCCGACGCTGGATAAGGCAGTAGCTTTCACCGGTAACCATGCCGACGAGCCGCTGGCCACCGAGTTCAAGAAGATATCCTGGGACCTGATGATGAGGAAATATACCACAATCGAAGATGCCCTGGTGGACTTTGCCTCGCGCTGGGGCCAGTGGAACGAGGACCTGAGAAGGGCGCTTTACGCGATAAGGTCCGCAACCCTGGAGAGAACCGAGGAGGGGCTGAAAAGAACACTGGACAAGGCCAATGATATTATCCTGACCGGCACAAAAACGAGGATGGCTGGCTATGCGGCTTCCCTGAGCGGCCCGACCATGGTGGTCTTTGCCCTGGGAGTTCTCATGCCTCTCATAATTGGCTCCATGCTTCCGATGCTCTCGATGAATATGGGAGATTTGCTCACATTCGAGGGCACAGGTATGCAGGACTCGCTGGCGGGCTCGCAGGACTCCACAGGTGTCAACATACTTCCCATAGTTCTGCTGATGGATATCGTGTTTCCCTTCGTCACACTGGCTTATTCTTATCACGTCTTGGGAAACCGCCCGGGCACGACAAGCCCTCCCAACGTGGCAAGCCCTCTGTCAAGGGGACAGAGGCGGTCATATGCGGTTACCGGCATCCTTATCGCCGCTGCAATTGGGTCTCTCGGTCTTCCCTTCATTTATGAAACCCTGGGCATACATTTTCTTTCGGTTACTCCCATCATAATCGGAATATCCCTCGGGGCTTCGTTTTACCTCCTGTCCACAACCAAATTCCAGAAGAAGAAAAGAGATGAGATAAAGAAGCTGGAGGCCGAATTTCCAGATGCGCTTTTCCAATTGGGCAGCAGAATTGCAGAGGGGGAGCCACTAGAAACCGCCTTTCAGAAGGTGTCCGAATCGCTCAGGGGAACGCCAGTCGCAGAACTATTCGCGACAATATCCTACAACATGAAGATGACCCGCGCTCCTCTGAAAGAGGTCCTTTTCGGAAGGAATACCGGGGTCCTGACAAACATTCCATCCAGAACGATCAGGGCAACCATGCAGACGGTGGTGGAGGCCGTGCTCAAGGACGCGTCAAC
>JAGLSY010000250.1 GCA_023135545.1 Thermoplasmata archaeon
TCGGAAAGAACCTGAAGGCCGTGGTTATAGACGCCGAGGGCAAGGCCTTCTCCGCCGGCGTGGATATCTCGGACCACACGGCTGACAAGGTTGACGAGATGATCAAGGTCTTCCACGAGATCTTTTCCAATCTCCAGAAGCTGGATATGCCAACTGTGGCACTTGTGAACGGGGCCGCACTGGGCGGGGGATGTGAGGTGGCCATATTCTGCGACCTTATCATCGCATCGGAGAAAGCGAAGTTCGGCCAGCCGGAGATAAAAGTAGGTGTGTTCCCGCCTGTTGCGGCCGCGCTGATGCCCAGGCTGATACCAGGAAGAAAGGCACTTGAACTGCTGCTTACCGGAGAGACCGTGAGGGCCAATGAGGCGAAGGAACTCGGTCTGGTGAATCATGTATTACCGGTCGAAACCTTCAAGGAAGATTCCGAAACCTGGGTCCGGGAGAACCTGGGAACCAAGAGCGCGGTAGTTCTGAGAATGACCAAAAAGGCATTCGTAGAGGGCTTCAGGAACAACTATGATGATTCCATCAAGGCCATTGAAAGGATATACCTGGACGAGTTGATGAAGACCAGTGACGCACAAGAGGGGCTCAAGGCTTTCATGGAGAAGAGACAGGCAGTCTGGAAAGATGAATAATTTACCTGACTGGCTTCCCCAACTTGGCTTGTAACTTCACTCACCGGTGAACGTGGGTCTTCTCCGCTGAACCACGGAGCTCAATCCTTCATAGGCATCCTTGGTTGGAAATATCTCTGTTAAATTGTCCAGTTCCATCTTCAGACCTTCCTCCAGGGATGTCTGGCTTCCTTCGTCTATGAGTTTGTTTGCCAATTCTATAGCCTTTGGGGCTTTGAATGATATTGTCTTGGAGATCTTGGCGGCCAGACCATCTTTTCCTTCCGGGCCTGTGAAAAGGTTCTGGATGTTCGAATCCTCCATCAGTTTGATTATCTCCTGAAAGCCTTCGGGAACACTTGGCTGTCCTTTTTTGGCCTTGGTCATAGCCACCCCGGAACCAACGATCGCCTGTATGGTCCTGTCGATGCCCCGCGGGGATGCCAGGTATTCTACCAGTCCAATGGAATAGGCTGTCTCCCCATCCAGCATCTTGCCGGTCAGGATAAGATATTTGGCCATCTCCTTTCCCAGGTATCTGGGTGTCCTCTGAGTTCCGCCCAACCCGGGATAGATCCCGATGCCGGTCTCGGGGAAGGCCATTGTGGCCTTCGGGGTTGCCACGATAGTGTCTGCGGTGAGGGCTATTTCCAGGCCGCCGCCAAGGGCCAGGCCGTCCAGCTTGGCTATTACCAGTTTTTCAGACTCGTCTATCTTTCGTAAAACAGAATGACCGTACTTCGTGAACTCCACGATATCGTCCACCCTGCCAGCATCGATCTTTTCAATGAAATAGTTGATGTCGGCACCGGCCATGAAGGCCTTGCCTGCTCCTTCCAGGACTATCGCTTTTACTTCAGGGTCGGCGTTTGCCTTCGTGATCTGGATGTCCAGCTGGCGCATGAGTTCCTCGTTGATGGCATTCATAGCTTCAGGGCGGTTGAATATTATCCTGGCCATGCCGTCCTTGACCTTCAGATCAACGATTGATAATTTCCAGTTCTCGCCACTAGCGGCTTGTTGATCCAGATTGTCCGGCATGCTCAATCCGGGGTTCATTTCAACGAATTTTATGACAATGGCCTCTGAATCTTTGATACCATGGATATTCATCATTTCAAAAGGACCATGGCCCCATCTTAGTCCTATCATTGCACCTCTGTCGGTGTCCTCCATGGTCGCCACGCCCTCTTCCACCAAATTGCATGCAACTGCAAAGACCACTCCGAGAAGACGTTCTTCGACCTCCTTGGCCTCAACAGAGCTGGCTTCTCCCTCAAGGTTCCATATCTCCCCGGATTCAAATTGATCCTTCAGGCAGCTGGAAGGTGCATAAAAATCACCCAGCTCCCTCTCAAGGCTCATGGTCGAATGATATGCTATGGGGATGCCTGTTGCGTTCATCAGCTCGAAGGGGCCCATCCCTATGTCAAATACCTTTTTGGCCGTCTGGTCTATGGTAGGTATATCGGCAACACCCTCGCCAAGGAGCCTTGTCGCCTCGTTCAGCCAGGGTACGAAGAAACGATTAACCGCAAAGCCCGGATAGTCGGCAACATCAATGGCCGTCTTGCCAATGACCTTGGAGAATGTCCCGGCGATGTTCAGGGCTTCCTCGGATGTGGTGTCGATGGGGATTATCTCGACCAGACGATTCTTGGCTGGATGATAGAAGAAATGAAGGCCGATGAACCTGTCCTTCCTGTTCACAGAGTCGGCAAGCTCGGCGATGGATAGCGATGAGGTGTTGGATGCCAGGATCGTCTTTTCATCACACAGTGAATCCAGCTTCTTGAATAGTTCCGTTTTAACCTCAAGGTCCTCGAATATGACCTCAATGACTATGTCAGCGTCCTTCACGCTCTCAAGGTCTGTGGTCCCTGAAATGCGGCTCTGGACTTCCTCTGCCTGCTCCGGTGTCAATATCTTTCGCTGGATAGCCTCGTCAAGGGTGTTCTTGATATTTTCCAGGCCTCTCTGGACGAAATCCTCCTCGGTATCTACCAATACGACATCCAATCCTTCCTGGGCTATCTTCTGGGCTATTCCACTTCCCATGTTTCCTGCGCCTATGATCCCTATCTTCTTCACAATATCACCACACTAAATTACCCGGTCTTGACCTCGACTACCAATGCCGAGGCCGTGTCCCCGGCGGCACAGCCAGCAAAGAGGCCGTAGCCTCCACCTTTGAGTACCAATTCCTCGATAAGTTCGATAATTAGTCTTGTTCCGGTCGGTCCCTGGGGGTGACCGAATATCAGGGAGCAGCCATAATTGTTCATGTCCTTCCAATCCACATCCATCTCGCTGCAGAAGTAAATGTCATTGACGGCAAAGGGATTGTGTGTCTTGATGGCCGATATATCTGATATTGATAGGCCGGCCATTTCCAATGCCCTTTGGGATGCCGGTACAACCGCCTTGGCCATGAAACCTTTTTTTGTTCGGCTCTGGCCGTAGGATATGACCTTAATCTCAACAGCCTTGTCAGCGCTCATCTCCTCTGCTTTCTCCTTTGTGGTAACTATTATTCCGCTGTTGCCGTCCGCCGGATGGGTCTGACTGCCGTATGTGACTGTACCATCTGGCAACACTGGCTTGAGTTTCTGAAGGCCTTCCAGCGTGGTCGGGAATATTCCCTCGTCTCCCTCCACAGTAGCAATGATCTTCTTGCCGGACCTGTTCATGAGCTCAACGGGCAGGGTCATGTACCTCCTTTGAAAGGCCTGGTCGTCCTTCAAGGCATCCTGGTACTGGCTGTGTCTTAGGAATGTTATTTTATCCTGGTCTTCCCTCGATATTCCCTCTTCCTTTGCAACGTTCTCGCCGGTCTCTATCATGGCGTTCTTAGCATACGGGTCATAGCCGAAGTTATCCCATACCCAGCTCTCCTTGTCCAACGTGCCGCCGGGAGCTTCCTGGTTCGGGTAAACGAGCAACGGCCCGTTGGAGCACCTGTCAGCCGTCACAACGAGCGCGTTCTTGAACTGCCCTGTTTCGATCCCCATGGCCGCGAAGCTCACGGTCTTGGCCCCCGTGGCACATGCCTGGCTGATTATCGGCCCGGTTGTATTTACGGCCCCCATCATCCCGGCCAGCCACGGACCTCCATAAAAGGCATGAAGCTGCGGCACGGTTATGCCCAACACCAGCTCGTCAAAAATCTCTGGTGAGATGTTCTTCTCACCCAGGAACTTCTTTCCTATCTCTGCCGCAAACCTGATGGCGTGCTGGTTCTGGAAGCTCCCCTGCCATCTGCAGAAGGGCGTGCTCCAGTACCCGCCATACGGGATGTACGTGTTCTCATATTTTTTCATCTTTCTTCCTCCGATCACCTAATGAATCTTCTTGGTTATT
>JAGLSY010000251.1 GCA_023135545.1 Thermoplasmata archaeon
ATCGGTGATTGGTCCTATTCTAACATTCTGGTAGGTGGAAACCAGGACAACTATCCATTGATGGAGCCCCTGGGGCAAATCGTCAATAATCCGGATATCACCGTCTCCAAGGTTGTGGATAAGGCAATTGCAGCACCCGAAGAATTGCTGACTTACACAATCTATTTCGACAACGCAGGAACTAGCAATGCCGATTTTGTTTGGATAAATGATACATTGCCAGCGAATGTTACATACATCAGTGATACTGCAAACAGCTTGCCAGAATATGTTAGTTCCGGGTTGAACGGACAGTCCTTATGGTTCAATTTCACGAATGTGGCACCTGGAAATCACTCTTTCATGATCACGGTCATTATCGATACAGGTGTGCCTTATAGCGCAATAATTTCTAATTATGTGACATGTGATTATTCTCCATCAGGAGTGCATACTGATGATTGGGCTAGCACCACTGTGATAGGCTCTGTGATAGCTATAGAGAAGGTTGTGGATAAGGAATCTGCAGAACCCGAAGAATTGCTGACTTACACAGTCTATTATAATAACACGGGTAGTGGAACTGCCACAGATGTCTGGATAAACGATAGTCTCCCCAGCGGGGTGACCTATATCGCTGATTCGAGTGGTGAAGTACCCACAGTAATTGGAAATAACTTTTCCTGGTATTTCATAAATATTGTTCCAGGCCCCCATATGTTCACCATCTTTGTACAAATTGATACCGGTGTTCCGAACGGTACGGTTCTCACCAATTGGGTGACATGTGAGTATGAGCCATCCGGTGTGTATACTGAAAATTGGGCGAGTACGACCATTGGTATGGCTGGCCCAGACTTTTACATACATCAAGATGACATCTCCTTCTCTAATCCGGCACCAAGCCAGTGGGAGGAGATTATGATAAGTGTGGAGGTACACAGTAACGATTGGGTTGAAGAACCGGCTGTTGACGTGGTTAAGATTGTGGATAAGGAATTAGCTCCTCAAGGTGAATTACTAAATTACACCATTTTCTACAACAACACTGGCCCTGATGTTATAGATCTAGTAACGATCACAGATGAACTACACCCGGGTGTTACGTATGTTGCTAGCACTTTGCCGCCAACTTATATATTCGGGCAAACTTTCATTTGGAACATCACCAATGTTTCACCGGGATTTTACTCGTTTATTCTTACTGTTGTTATAAATCTTGTTGCGGCAAATGGAACACTTATCGACAATCATGTCACGTGCAACTACACACCCAATGGTATCTTTTCAGAAGGATGGGCATATACAACTGTTGGTGACACCCCATCCGTAATCCCAAGTCCTGGCGAGACAGAGGACGGTGCATATTGCACAGTTTCGTTTTATCTGGATTCTATCATATCTGGAAATCTGATTTATCGTGAGTATGAGGTATTTATACCTAACAATGGAAGCACCCTGGTCTCTTATGACTGGCTTGTTGATGTTTCTGGTAATCATACGATAATCGTCAATATTACGGATTCCAACCCACCGGAAGACGACCTTTTGAATAACATGGCAATGAAGCCTCTTTTCATAGACGAGCCCAATGGCTACATGAAGGTCAAAGCCAGCTCAGACAAGCAGAAATATGAATCCGGGGTAGATGATAAAGCCGATATTATAATCAAAGTCACCTACCACGGCCAGCCCATTGAGGGAGCTATGGTTAATGCCACTGTTATTGACCCCACCTATTCGAACACAGTCGTAATGGTGACCGAACAATATCCCGGGAAATACGTTGGCGAGTATTGGTTCACCAATACCTCCGAGCCAGGTACTTACAAAATAAGTGTCATGGTAACGAAGATAGGTTATCTTACCAGCTATAATAATAATAATAATTCCAAATTCTTCCTGGACACACCCATACCAACGGTTTCTTCCGTAACCCTGTCAACCAATACACCGGGCCAGGATTCGGATGTGACCATATATGCCGCACTGGGTGATTTGACAGGAGGTGAATCGATAAACGCCATCCTGGCCAGCCATGGGGATAAGTATGCAGATGTTTCCCTCCCTCTCTACGATGATGGAACACATTCGGATGCAATACCTGGTGATGGTATGTTCACAAGCGTATTTTCCACATCTGGCATGTCAGATACCTATGTCACGGATATTGTGATCAATGAAGAAATCGTAATAGAGAACCAGGCGGTGCTTGTTGTTGCCCCTTCCGATATGGTCTCCATTGACACCATAACCTATCTGGAAACAACTGGAAATACTCTTACGGTAAATTCACCAGCTACTAACCTGACCCTTGAGATCAGAACACTGGTGGACATAACCGGCATCAGTTTCTCGATAGTAGAACACATAACGGTAAGCGAGGGTAAAACAATAGATATCATTCCCAGCAGTAATATAAACACTGCAATGACCAATGCCACAATACAGATGTCATACAATGCGTCGGATGTGCCGGCAGGGACCAATGAATCGGATATGCGCATATATGTCTGGAATCCCGAAACAGGTAATTTGGAACCTCTTGAAGGGGATGTAGACACTGACGGCGATGTCATATCCGGCGATACCGAGCATTTCAGTGAGTTCGTGTTCGTTCATTCGGTTGATTTGATGCTTGAAACCGGCTGGAATCTCATATCCTTCCCGCTGTTGCCCGTGGATACTTCCATAACACAATTATTCTCTCAAATTGACGGATATTGGGAAGAGGCCAGGTATTATGATGCCTCCGATATGGATGACCATTGGAAAACCTATAACGTCAACTATCCAGGAACCCAGGATTTGCTAAATGTGGACAACACCATGGCAATATGGGTAAAAGTGAACAGTCCCGTCGGCCTGAAGGCGCCTGGCACCGTTCAAGAGCACACAAACATAAATCTCCATGCTGGCTGGAATTTCGTGGGCTATCCTTCGTGCAAAGCCGGCTACACTGTTGCTGACTTGAAGATGGATACTGGCGCAGATATAGTCGAGGCATTCAATTCATCGGCACTTTATTCGACATCTGTTCTGGCAGATGATTATGTCCTCGAAAACAAGGCTGGATACTGGATACACATGCCTGCATCCACGACATGGATAATAGACTGGGAATAAGCGTTTCCAACAATAATGCGTGGGGCCCTGTCTGGCCCCGCGCCCTCCATTTTATTGCAAATTGACCGAGAACACTCTGTCTTTTAAGTCAGAGATTGGATCAAACATTGGGTATGTTAATGCTCAGATCCATGTTTGCTCTTGTAATTGCGTATGTATGCAGGTGGATTGCGCAATTACAAATCGGTCTGCAATAACAAGAATACCGCCGTAAGCCCATCATTGCCCACTGACTGGCCGCAGAGTTATGATCTCTGCGCGTTCGGGCTTATGGCAACCTAAATGTAAACATACAGACCTGAAGGAACTGGCATCATTAGATTGGCGTAACGCCAGGTCCTTTAGGGCCTGGTAGTTTACATCTTTATGAGAACCCCGGCCAGCCGCTCCGGATTATCTGTAATTATTCCATCAACCCCCATGAGAGCCATCTTCTTCATCTTGAAGGGGCAGTTGACAGTCCACACAAACACTTTCAAATCGTGTTTTTTTGCATCATCCAGCAATTTTTGATTCACCAGCCTGAATTCGGGAAACAGAACCTCGGCACCCAGCCGCGTTGCGATGGACACCATCTCAAGTTTCTTGTCATTGCAGGAAAAGCCAAGCCTGCCAGGCTTCTCCTTTCCTTTGATCTGGGCCAGCGCCATCCCGTCCCTGGATGTGAAAATAACATCGTCCAGCATCTTATTTTTCTTCACCATCTTGTAGGCCGGCATCATGGTGCTCCTGGTCTTGATGTCCAGCACGAACTGGCACTTTCCCTTGAACTCGATAAGCACGTCATAAAGTGTGGGGATTTTTCCGCCTTTCCTCTTGAGCCTCAGCTTCTCGATGTCCTCGTAATTCATCTGGCTGATGTGGCCGATGCCGGTCGTCATGCGGTTCACCTTCTCGTCATGGAAAAGAATCGGGATGCCGTCCTTTGTTAGCCTTATATCAATTTCCACATGGCTGGCTCCGAAAATAATTGACTTCTGGATTGTGGAATTGGTGTTCTCTGCACCGAGGCTGCGGCCTCCGCGGTGGGCTATGATGATGACCATTGGCACTCAAATACGGTTGATGGATAAAATATGTTTGTGTTGAAACTTTAGCCGCTGGTGCTGGCCATACCCTCCTTCCTCCCCCGCCATACTGGGAATTGTTGGGACCCATGCTAACACACACTGGAACCCACGCTTTGCCATTATCGACAAGTGTCCCGAGCAGGGGGTTGGCAAAGCCAAGGGCCAGCGGAGGGACGCAAGGGTGGGATTCAGCATAACACAGCAATACAAATCTCAGCAGAGCTTGGCAGATATCATCAACATGCCCCGCCCGAGGCCATATCTTTGGCCGAGGGTTGCGACGAGCGAAGCGAGCGCAATCTCGAGCCACGCAGAGGCGGGGTTCTGATATTGATGTGATAGCAAGTGACAGCGATGTCCAGCAAAAAAGATATCCTCCTCGCTCCAATTGCGAGGAGACCAAATCAAGCCCCGTGTGTAGCGCGGGGTCCTTATCCTCACCCCACATAACAAACCTATATCACCAGCAGGTCTGGGAGGCTCATTTTTCAGAACACAGGTTTTGGTTCATTCTTCAACATCTTCTTCCTTTTCTTCATCATCATCATCATCATCATCCTTCTTAGACCTGCTGAAGTACATGATGATCGCGACAATGGCCCCGCCGATGACCGCCGATATTATGATCAGAGATTCCATAGTCATTTCCATATTGTTTATTGTGAACATGGCCGCGATGCCGACGATGAGACCTCTGGAAAGCCCTGCCCAGAAGTTGGCCATGACGAACCATTTCATCTCAAAAACTTCTCCATCTTTATTTAACAGGGAGAAGATGTAAAGCGTAATGGTATCTGGCATAATTGGAATGCTGAGGATAATGTAAATGGCGATGTAACCGAACTTCTCGCAGAACCTCGTCAGGAACTCTGTGAGGCCAACGAACCATCGCCATCTGAACCAGGTGCGAATACTATCTTCGATCTTTTCACCGATGATAAAGACCATCCAGCTCCCCACTGCCTTGCCGAAACCCATGGCCAGGCTGACTATGAAGAAGGCAGGAAAGATGGTCGTGAACCCGAGGAATTCTCCTCCTTCTTGGATGAAGGGTATGAAGCCAGCCAGTCCTAGCTCGACAGGTATTGGCAGGATAACCGCGGCCAGCACACAGTATACGAAGAACAATCCAAGAAAGACCCAGGGGTCATGTAAACTGTCGGTGAGCAATCCCATAAGGTCGTCCATAAAGCCCAATTACTTACCTCCAATTCCTTCATCTATTCCATTATCTATGCGTAAATTGGCCCTGTCCTTTCCGAGAACGAGAACCCGACTCTCCGGAGCCTCATCAAGAATATCATATCCCATCTCTGCCCCCAACTTCTGGCCAAATTCCTTGACGCGCTCGTAGCTGGGCATGTTTTTCATGGTCATTCTCTCACGGGAATATCCAACGAACACATAACCTTTTGGTTCGATAAAAAGCGGGTTGGCCAGTTTATCCAGATGGGCATATTCTTTCTCCCATCCTATATTCCAGTCCTCGACAAGTGTGTGGCGGATCACGGTTCGAGTATCCAGGCTGGCCATGATCTCAAGGCTTTTCTTAAGCCTCCCCCATCCGTCCTTCACCAGGGGCACGCACAATTTCTTATATATTTCATTGTTGGGCGCCGCAACCGTGATATACAGCTGGGTGGGCAGGGGGTCCAGGTTCTCCAGAGCCTCCGGCTGGAGTCCGTTGGATACCACAAAGGTCGTCATATTCCTGGAATGACACTCGGCAATGAATTCACCCAGCCTTGAGTAAAGGGTCGGCTCGCCGGACAGGGAAATGGCAACCTGGTTGGGCTCGCACGCCTCCTCCCACATTTTCCTCTCGGTGCGCTCGTCCCCCTTGTAGCCAGTTATGAGTTTTCTCTGGCCCTCGATGCACCTGTCAAGTATCTCGATGGGGTCATCCTCATTCTCTATGGCCAGCTCGTTGAAGCCCTGAAATCTCCAGCAGAAAAGGCAGATCTGGGTGCACTGGGACACGGTGGGCGTCATCTGGAGGCATCTGTGAGACTGGATGCCGTAAAATCGCTCCTTGTAACAGCTTCTCTGGCGCAGAAGTTTTTCGCCCATCCAATGGCATAATTTCACGCCGCTATGTTCTCCAACAATGAAATAGTGCTGTTTCTCCAGTATCCGTTTCATGTCGTCCCGCATGGTATCACTTTAAAAGTCGAAAAGATTCTTCTGGGTAATTTCTTCGGTGCCGTTATCTGGCTGTGGCTCGTCATCCTCTTTAGCAATCGCCTCCGCTTCCTCCTTTTCCTGGGGCTTTGGTTTGGCTGCCGGGGCTCCCTTCTTTTTCTTCTCAATGTCATCGAAAACATGCTTCACATGATGGGAATCCGGCTTGTGGCCCAGAAGGTATCCGACCTCAACCTCGTCCATGCGCAGTTGTTCGGTCATCTTGAGGCAGAATTCTCTATCTGTGGTGAACAATGTCCTGAAATAGGGCAGCTGCTCGTTGAGGGTCTGGCTCCTGGAGCCGTGGGTCATTCTTCCAAGTTTGTCGCCTATTGAATTTCTTGTTTCCCTCACACCCTTGGAGCGAGACATGGTGGTCAGCCAGCTCGGAAAGCGATAGCTGACATAGCCATGGTATTTCCTGGTCTTGGAAAGGGAAACGCCGGCGCTCATCATGTCCGAAGCGTACTTCCACAGCCCATAGTACTGTCTTCGCCGCACCCGTCCGAGATAAACATCGGCCTTGGAAAGTGCATCATAGGCCCTCATCCTGTCCTTGTCATGGGTGTAGGAGCCGGGGATGTTCTCGTCTATCCAGAGTATCGTGTAGTTGGGGTCCTCCTCCAGCTTCATCAATGCGTCCCTTGATTCCCGGCAGTTGTTCGTTCTGAATATCTTGGCCATGGTCTGGAAAATGGTGTTCTTCTGGTCTCTTCCGCCCAGGGCCATCACGTCCCTTTCAGTGATCTCCTCCCTGCCTTCTGCCAGCGATTGAAGGTCGTTTACCGCTCCCCTGATGTCTCCTTCGGCTCTCTTGACTATGGCCCTCAGGGCATCGGTGGAAACTTCCACGCCCTCCTTCTTGGATATCTCCCTGAGAAGTTTGACAGTGGAGGCTGGCTGCGCCCTTTTAAATTCAATCTGGAGGGTTCTGTTGGACACGATGGATGACCTTCTCTTCAGTGAATAATAATCATTGACTATCAAAATGATGGGCTGCTTGGTCTCCACTATGAGATTTCCGATGGCCCTTATTCCGCCCCTGTCCTCCTTGCCGAAGACATTGTCGGCCTCGTCCAGGATTATCAGCTTCCGGCCTCCATCTCTGCTACTGGAGAACTCTCCCGAATCGGTAAAGGTGTCCCACATGGCCCCCAGGCCGGCTATGCTGTTGATGGCCTTGCTATTCCTCGAGTCGGAGGCATTGAGCTCAACGACCTGCCACCCCATCTCATTCGCCAGTGCATGGGCGCAGGTGGTCTTTCCGATACCCGGTTCTCCTATCAACACGACCGCCCTGTTCTTCTTCGGGACTCCGTTCTCCCATGATTTTGCCCACATCCTCAGCTTGCTTATGGCATCCGAATTTCCGATGACGCCCTCAAGGGTTTTGGGCCTGTGTTTATCAGTCCAATCCTGCATCCAGATGACATTAATTTTCCCCTCTTAATAACTTTGTAT
>JAGLSY010000252.1 GCA_023135545.1 Thermoplasmata archaeon
CTCAGAAACCTCAGGAGCGGCCTGACCAACGGCTTGACAAACGGAACCGGCCTGACCAACGGCCTCGGAGGCCACAGGTTCAACAGGGAGTCCAGGCGCAACAAGTGGAAGCTCTACATAATTCCACTGGCCGCCGTTCTGCTGTTGATAATCCCGATGATTTCCATAACCGCGCCGCCCATCGAGCCGGATTCCATAATCATCGACGGTGAATTCTCGGACTGGGCCAGCATAAGTGAAACAACATCCGGTGTGGAGGCCACGGGTTTCAATTCCAATGTGGACATAATAGCGATGGCTGCCGAGAACAATGATGACAAATACCTGTCCTTCCATATTGACATAGTGGACAACGGCGAAATATTTGCCGGGGAGCCAGTTAGCGATGCAGGGATGGTCGATACCTTCCACATTTTCCTTGACACCGACCAGGACTCTGGCACAGGGTATTCCATAGCCGGAATCGGCGTGGATTACATGCTCGAGATGCGGGGCTGGAACGGTGAGGTTGGCGGCTCCCAGATACTTGAGTTCGCGGGTTCGGACAACGATGACTGGCGCGGCTTCAGAGCCACTGGCACAACGATTGCGGAGGCCGAGGGCCAGACTGTGGAGACCCAGATTGCGTGGTCTGCAATAGATTTCACCGAGCCTGGCCCGGTAACTGTATATGCCCATTCCCAGTCCTATGACGGCTATCATGATTATTTCGATTATCTGGTCAGCAATTCCTTGCCCATTCTCGGGGTAACGCAGAGAAGCCTGGCACCTGAAATATTATCCGGAAACGGCCAAACCCTTCTCGGTTTCGACGTTAAAGCCACCGAGACGGATGCGGTACTCGATTCAATCCAGATAACTTTCAAGGGCACCGCCTCCCTATCTGACATAAGTGCGGTGAGGCTGGAAGATGCCAGTGGAGGCACGGTTGCCGAAACAACCCAGCTATCCGAATCCATCAGCCTTGGCATGGGCGCAATAACCGTGCCGGCAGGCGAGACACAGAGTTTCACCCTGGAGGTTGATATTTCCTCTTCAGCAGAGGTCGGCAGAACCCTGGGAGCAATGATATCCAGTGCATCAGGAATCGCCGTGGAGAACGGAGTTGCATCCCTGGTTACCGAGCCATCCGGCCATGACCTCGGGTACATTGATGTGGTACCTTTCGGAGTGATAATAGATGGCGGATTCAGTGATTGGGCTGAGGCATCCAGCGATGACATAGACGAGTCTACAGTAGGTTCTAGCTACTCTGTGGACATCACTAAGTACGGAGCGTACAACGACGGTTCCACTCTTTCCTTTTTCATGAGAACCAACGGCAACTTCATGGAAGGAGCTAGCGTTCCTCATGCAGGTGGAATAAGAGCCCCCTCATCCGAGATAATAACCCCCATCGTCGGACCAAGTTCCGTTGACAGCGATGGTGACGGAATCTTCAACGAGCACGAGCCAGGCTTCGAGCACGATTTCGATAATGATGGAATTCCGGATTCAGAAGATGATGACAAGGATAATGATGGTGAGATAGATTGTGATGCCGGAGGAACCGACGAGGAGCTTTTCAACAATCAGACCAAGGCCTCTAAGTACATAGGGCCAGTCGACCCAGAGCCCCCCACCAACGGCTATGATACAGCCATGATATATGTGGACGCCGACAATGATACAACCACAGGCTACCCACGTTCAGGATTGGGTGTGGATTACATAATCGAATTCACCGGCAAGTACGGAATAATCAAATCATCCTCCACAAGGCAGTTTGTGGGCCAGACCCAGGGTGAGTGGAACTGGACCGAGATCGGAATACCGGAATACGGCCATGACACCAAGCAGGTGGAGGCGATGCTGGATGTTCAGACCACGACAGATATTGCGGCATGCTTCGAGACGAGGGCATGGAATGATGCCAATGACGAATCTGATGAAAATGCCAATGCGGTTTTGGTGACCTTCGGTGTTAGAGCAGACAATGGATATGACCCGCTGGCACCGTCATGGCCGGTGACTGTGTACGGCGTTGTCTCAAACACATCTGCCCCGGCACCGGACGGCACCTGGGTAACGATTGTGGTCAAGGACGGGGGCGGAACACCCCAGGCCTGGTACAATACGACCACTACAACATTTGGCGGAACCCAGGGCCTTTTTGTAGTATCTGGCATAACGGTAGAGAGTGGCTGGACAATCGAGCTCAACGTGTCTTATGATTGGTCCGGAACTACCTACACTAGCACAAACAGCACCACGGCATCCAGCGATACTTACTATTACAATATGGATGTGGATACAACATCGATTATCCCCATTCCGGAATTTGATGAAATTATAATGCCGATATTGATTTTCATATCATTAATCATAATGACTGGCCGTAGGAAACACCAGCTATCAAACAGGGCGAGCCAAGGCTCGTGGAAACAAATAAGTAATACAAATAACAATATATTTAAAATACAAGAAGGTGGAGAAAATGAGATTCAGCGATGACCGGTGGGCGGTCAAATTGGTGAGCATAGTTACCGTACTATCCATGATATCCATGGCAGCCATGCCTCTTCTGGCAACAGGTGATGAACTGTTTGAGATTGCCAGCGGCGAGGGCGATTCTGGTGCTGGTACAACATCTCAATTTGGATTCAATGTGTCCAAGGCAGGGGATGTCAATGGTGATGGTATTGATGATTTCATTGTTGGAGCTCCCAATGCGGATTATAATTCGGTAACCGATTGCGGTGCCGCATTCATTTTCTTTGGTTATGATGGTATCCAGGACGCTGACCTGAATGCCAGCAATGCCAATGTTTCCATCTATGGAATTGCGGCCAGCGGTCATTTCGGCTGGGATGTTGCGGATGCCGGGAATGTGAGCGGCGACATTTATGCAGACGTAATAATAGGTGAGCCAGACAATGGGAATGGCAAGGCTTACATTTACTATGGGTCAGGCTCGATGACGGCTATCATGACCACATTAGATGCAGATATGACTATCACAGGCGGATTCTCAGGGGACAAATTCGGAACGAGTGTGAGTGGAGCTGGCGAACTAAATGGCGATAGTTATGATGACGTGATAGTAGGCGCGCCTTATAACGACACATCAGACGGCTCCATATCCAATGCCGGAGCAGCCTATGTTTACTATGGCGGCAGTCCCATGGACACCACAGCAGATGCATCGGTTTATGGAAAATACACAGATGGATATTTTGGATATTCCGTATCTGGTGCAGGTGATGTTGACGGTGCCAATAACGATGACCTGATAATAGGTGAGCCAGGTGAGGATTATGCATACATCTACTATGGTGATGGAAGTATTGGCTCCACGGTCACCAATGCCTATACTTATGTGACCACCAACACAGATACGATTGGCACCACGACCAACTTTGCCAATGCCCAGGATTCTGATGCTGCTTTTGCGACCATCACAGAGGTCGACACCGGTGGAACAAGCAATGTCATAGTGAACGGCGATTTTGCGAGTGGTACTACGACAGATGCAGACAACTGGGACGAATCCACAACTGGCACACTAGTTACTTGCACAAGGGATACTGCGGATGGCAACCCCTTGCCATGTATTAGAATGCAGGGTTCGGAAGGCTCTGACGGCGATTGCTATGCCAACCAGAGCTTCACCTATAATGGGGCCACCCCTCCGAGCACAGCGACATTGGATTTTGACTGGGACCGTCAATGGAACTCGGCAACCACCGGACACCTCTACTTTGTTCTTGTTAAGCCAGATGCATCCGAGTCAACCTTGTGGAGCAACACAGATTCATCAACGCCAGATTGGGTAAGTGTAACAGGTGTGGACATCGCAAGTGAATTTGATCAGACAGGAACTTATATTCTTAGTATTCACGGTGATCTAGAAGTTATCAGTGGTTCTGGCGCTAGATTGGTTCGTGTAAAAGTGGATAACGTCGCCATAAACATTGCATCATCCACGAACTACCGCTACGAGGTGGAATTCACAACATCCAGCGTTCCCTCGGCCACGACCCACTACCTGGAAATCTCATACAAGGTTAATTCAGAGAATTGCAGATTGGAGATATGGGATGGGACATCATTCAATCTTGAGACGACACTGACCAGTGCAACATCCACCACATATTCCTGCACCCTGACGACCAATGAATACAACGGCGGAAATGTCAGGGTGAAATACGTTGATGTGACGCAAAGCAGTGATATCACACAGAACAGTGTAGATATCCTTTATCATAGGGTGAGGGGGGCCTCTATTATTGATGGCGTAGATAAGGTACTTATCGGTGATTCCGGCACTGATTTCGGCACATCTGTATCTGGAATTGGAGATGTTAATGAGGGAAATGACGATGTAATTGTTGGTGCACCGGGAACAACAAATGGGAACGCATCTATGTTCTCTGGCGGAGACTTTGATGGGACTGGCTCCCGAACAGATACGATGCAGTCGGATTTCACGGCTAGTGGCAGCAGTTTGGCCTTATCGAATCCGAGTGGCGGTATGTTCACAAATTCCGCTGGAGATCTGAATCTGAGTGGGAACATATTTATCGATGATAATTTTGACAGTGATACCTCGCCAGGAAACCCCAGCGGTTGGACCGTTACCGAGGATACGGACTATAATGTGGATGTTAGCACAACACAATCACATTCGGGAACACAGAGCGTGCAATTTACGGATACAGACAGTTCTTCTGGAGCAATGATAGAGCAGACTTTCACAGGGCAGACATATCTGGCTTTCGAGTATTGGATATATACCACCTCAAGCGATGAATTTCAGGCTATCGTAGGTCCTGAGAATCCAAATCACAATGCCATGATAGATTTTTATGATGGTAACATATATTACCATGATGGGGGCTTTACCTCATTTTTAACTTATTCATACAACACTTGGCACAAGGTTAAGTTGGTGCTTGACTGCGTCTCGGACACATATCACATATATATCAATGATAATTTAGAAGTAAGCGATGTATCTTTCAACGAAGTGGCAGACACCATCTCAAGAGTGGACTTACATACTACAACCACTGCCGCTGCTTCGGAAGTATACATTGATGATGTTAAGGTTTACACCTACAACACCCCTGGCACCTACACATCTTCGGCAACGGTAACGGCTGGATATATCACATCCATCACACCAACCTGGACTGCTGATACGAACAGTCAAACCATGACCATTTCAGTTTCAAGAGATGACGGTACGACCTGGATTGCTGTCACCCATGGTAATGAATACTCTTTCATAAGTGAAGAAGCAAGAGGCAAAAACCTCAAATACAAGGTGGATATGAGTAACACAAATGTGGCCTACAGTCCAGTGCTCTATGACATCACTTTGGCATACAAATACTGCAAAGCTGGTGTCACCCTCATAGGCTCATCCCCCAGTGACAAATTCGGCTTCTCTGTGACAGGTGCAGGAGACATCGATGGTGACGGTATTGATGATATTCTTATTGGCGCACCAGGCAATGACACATCCGACGGCTCCAAGGCCAATGGCGGTGGAGTGTTCGCCTTCTGCGGCGGAGCCTATCTATCTGGCACGGTATCCGCATCCGATGCCAATTATACCTTCTTCGGGGAAACAGCTGGCGACATGCTGGGCTGGTCCGTAGGGCCAATTGGCGATGTCAATTCCCATGGTGAGGATGATATCGTGGTCGGCGCACCATATTACAATTCGAATGCCGGTAAGGCCTACGCCCTTTCCATCGCCATACCTCTTAAAGTTACATCTTTCTCGGTGGCAGAGAACAGCGGCGATCCTCTTGATGTGGACCTCAGCTGGCCAAAGGTCAATGGAGCGGTAAAATACAATGTTTACAGGTCAGAAACACCATGGGGCTTTGATTTTGCCACGCCAGATGCCACTGTCGATGCTCCAGCACTCTCATGGGTGGACACCAGCGCGGCAAGGAACACCACCAATCCCCATAATGCAACAACCTACTATTATGCGATAAGGGCGGAGAATGCTCTGGCCGAGGAAGGCCCGTACAAGGTATATGCCATTCACAGGATGGACCTGGTGGTCGGCTGGAATTTTGTTTCATGGCTATCCAACGAGACCATGGACATCGAGACAGAGGCCTTTGCTAACCTGGAAGCCGATGACGGTACCAATCCGACCACATTCGTCTATGACAATGTTGACAGATGGAACCCGGCCAGCCAGAATCCATGGGAATCATACACAACCGACGGCGATCTCGGCCCCTTTTCAGACATGGAGCCTGGGTACGCTTATGCAATCAATTGCAGGGTGGCGGCGGTTTGGACATATGTGGAGAATTGCGGCGTCCCAGCTTTCAGCATCGCAGACGATTCTGCTCTGGCCGCACCCGGGAGCTTCACGCTGGCAAGGAATGGTGCAAACCCAAACCATGTGGACCTGAGCTGGAATACAGTGGCAACGGCTGACCATTACAATATCTACCGCTCCCACACGAAATGGGGCTTTGATTTCAACAATCCGATTCATATAACTGCCGATGGTCTGGCGACCAGCTGGACAGACACCACATCCACCCAGGAGAACGGGGCCTACAATGCATCGGTTTATTACTACATCATAAGAACCGTGGATGCCAGCGGAGATATCGATAAGAACCTGAATACAGCTGCCATGCACAGAATGGACTTTAGATTTGGTATAAATTATATGAGCTGGGTTCCGCACGAGAGCGTTGATATTGATACCGTTGGCCTGGACAGCCTGACATGGGGCATTGGCCTGCCATCCGACTATATGACCGTGCACAGGTGGAATGAATTGACCCAGGCCTTTATGACTACAGATTCCTTCGCAACCGAGGATTTCACTGACTTCGAGAGGGGCTACGGCTACGGCATTTCTACTTTCCAGGCCTGCACCTGGACATATGTGGAATATTCCTGAGGTGGCCGATGAGGCCGAGCAGGTTCTTGGTGATAATGGTCATATCAGCATTACTGGCCAGCCTGTCTTTTTCCACTATCTCGAATAACACCAGAGCAGCCCCCTTTACCATAACAGTCCAGGGCAATGTCTTCGATGCCGCCGGTGTGCCGGCACCGATCGGAACCGATGTCAACATCACCGTATATGACGGCGCGGCCATCAACGGTGTATATCAAGCCAAAGTGCTGGACTCCTCCGGATTTTACTATAATGATTCGGTTAGCGCAGACAACGGCTTCAATATATCTGTCAATGCCAGTTTTGCTTCTTTCTTTGGTTATTCCAATGATACGGTAGTGTCTGGTGATGCATCATATGTCATTCATCTCGGCCAGGTAATTTATGGAGCTAGCATAACCGCCCCGGCAGACGGCGACGGTCTACCTGGAGACACCATCATATACATGTTCAAGGTCACGAATAACGGTAATGTGAAGGATAGATATGCCCTATCTCTGACTTCACAATCCGGTTGGCTGTCATCTATAGTAGGCTCTGATCAAACCGATATTCTGATGCCCGGAGAGAGTGCCTTTGTAAATGTCAGCGTAACCATTCCGGTAGATGCACTAGCCGATGACACAGACGCCATCACTCTGCGGGCCGAATCGGT
>JAGLSY010000253.1 GCA_023135545.1 Thermoplasmata archaeon
GGAGGAGGGGGAGCACCCGGACAGCTGAAGAAGGTCAGCGGCGAGGACATGACCAGGATTTATGTGGATACCAATAGCAGCACCGGCCAGGATATCGGAGGCATCCAGGCAGATTATATGATAGAGGTCACCGGCATCCGTGGAAAGATTATCTCCAGCAAGCTTTATTCGCTTCCTGGCAAGACCTTCGTTAAGGATGTGGAGACAGGCAACGGCCCAAATGAGCTGGAGGCAGGCGTTGGCATTGATGATATAGAGTGCAACACCACCATGACCGTGTACTTTGAATCCACAGACTGGCGGGGCAATACAGATGATGTGCCTTATGTTGATATAATTGATTTTTCATTGGGTTTTGGGACGAGGAGCGGCGGAGATTCGTATATTATTGACGGCTCCAATATTCTTTTAAATGCACCTTACACATCTAGCACACCGACCATCGATGGTGACTGGAGTGCGGCAGAATGGGCCGATGCGGATTACTATGTTACAGGAAGCATGAATGTTTCAACAATGCAGGATGGCACTTATCTCTATGTTGCAGTCAACGTTAGTGATGACAGCGTGTACAGTCCCGTAGATTACTGCGCCTTGTTTTTTGACAGAAATCATACAGCTGCGACCCCCCTCTCATCAGATGATAGGCAATTCAATGTCACTAATCCAGACGGCACTAGCCATCCTATCGGGGCTGGTAGAGAAGATTATAATGGGAATGGTGCTGTTTGGGATGATACATTTACAGCTAATACCTGGTACGCACAACGTGACCTTGATGCCACAGAAATAGTATATGAGTTCCAGATTCCGTTCGTAGAGGTCTGGGGTACGAGCACACCACCTTCAGGCAACATTACCGGTTTTGCAGTTCATATTTATGATGATGATGGAGGAGCTACAAAAGATTATTACTGGGGCTCGGCAGGCGTTGATACTATAGACCCATCCACCTGGGGCGACGTTGTGTATGCCCCGGAATTCCCGACCCCATTACTTCCAATCCTGATCATGCTCGGGATATGCTTAATAGTTCTCAGAAAGCGCAGGGGGGTTAGCCAATGATTTCCATAAAAGGCAAAAAGAAGAAGGAGGATGACGCCATGATCGAGGAAGAGCTGGCCGAGTGTCCCACCTGTGGTGAGAACATTCCCTTGGAAGTCCAGACATGCCCTGAATGCGGCGAAGAGTTTGATGAAGGTTTCGAGGAAGAGGTGGCCAGTAAACCAATGAAGGAAAGAGGCAAGAAGAAAGAGAAACCTGTCAAGGACAAGAAGTCCAAACGTGAAATGTTGCAGAAGCTGAAGATAAAGGCTAAGGCCGAAAAGGAGCTGGACATGGAGCCCAGTGGTGAAATAAAATATACCCTCCTGATAATCGGCATTCTCATGTGCGTCGCCGGAGTTGTCGGGGTTGTTGGCCTGAGGCTGGGATTCATACAGGCCCTTCTGGGAGATGCCAGTGCTTACCCAGGAATCGGGCATGTGGAGCCCAGTGGCCACATAGTATCAATAATTCCCTTCGTTATCGGCCTGGTGACCATATTTTCATGGGGTATCAAGAACGACCCCCTGTACATTGACAAAGAAAAGGCAGCCGAGGAGGAAGAAGCTTTCTCCTTTGAAGAAGAGGTTGATGTGGAAGAGGAGACAGAAGTAGAGAAAGTTCGCGAAGAACCGGTGAAGCTGAAGATTCCAACGGCTGATGAGAGAACGGTAAGGAAGCCGGTAAAGGCCCCTACAAAGAGGCCCGTACCCAAGCCAAAGCTAGCACTTGATGCGGCCAAAAAGAAGGAGATTGAAGCTCTTGACTGGATCGATGAAGAGATAGATGAGGAGGCAGACATCTTTGGCGAGTCGGAAGCCGCACTGGATGAGCTGGCTGAGAGCCTGGCCGACGATGAGCGCATAAGCGCATGCAACGATATACTGGCCGATGCCTTCATCTACGATAATGACAGAAAGGAGCTGATGAAGCTCATCATCAAGGGATCGCCTCTTGATGTATTCAAGAAAAAGGTCAAAGAGGCAGAAAATAAGAGGAAAAAAGCGGAAGCCGAGCTCAAAAAGAAATTTGATGAGATGGACGCCGACGAAATCGGCCAGAGCCTTGAGGATGAGCTGGCTGCCGAGCTTGCCAGCCTGGAAGAGGAGCTGGAAGAGGATGAGGAAGAGGAAGAGGAAGACCTCGAAGAGAAGATATTGCAGGAAATAGATGATTTAGAGGACCTGTAGGTGTTAATGTGGCCCAGTTGAAACTAAGGCGCAGGCACAGGCTGAGGCGCAAGGAAATTACGAAGTTGACAGATGGTATAGAGGCTATTTTGGGCTGCCAGACCTTTTCGGAAAGTGATAATGTGGAAACAGCCGAGGCTGGAGAGTTCAAACTGATACTGTACAACGGCGTGCCCGTTGGAATCTTTCTCGAAGATGATAGCCCCTTTCTGTTAATTCGCGGTATTCTCAAATTTGAGCCAGCCCGGAAGTGGGTGACCGTGGACATGGGAGCGGTGAAATTCCTGGCCAACGGGGCCGATGTCATGTCCCCTGGAATCGTGGATGCCGATGAGGGCATTCTTACGGGTGATGGGGTCTGGATAAGGGATGAAAGGAACAAGAAACCCCTGGCCGTGGGTGTTGCCCAGATGCCATCCGGGGAGATGGTCAGCTCCAGCACGGGAAAGGCCATAAAGACCGTCCACTACATCGGCGACAAGATTTGGAAGCTGGGCGAAGATTGACAATATCAAGGAGTTGGAGAGTT